>JAYWHB010000284.1:0-11523 GCA_043777915.1 Deinococcales bacterium | reverse complement strand
TTGCTCGAGTTGGCGTAATTGGCTATCTTCTTCTGGGCTTAATTTGATAAATCTTGGTCTACACATTCTTGTAGTTTACACGGGAAACACTTAGTATTTCTTGCCCTGAAGCAGCACCTATCTTGACCATAGACATGCACCTGCTTACTCGTAAAATAGCACCTGTCGGGCTACTCGCGCTTCGGGAGGAATCGCTGACGGGCATGGTCGTCTGTCCGACAAAATTCATAAAAACACGTTAGGGGCGGACTCCCGTGTCCGCCCCGTAACCAATCGCATGTTTTTTGATATTGTGCTTGAATTTGAAAACAGGAAGTTATTAAATCCCTATTCCTTAGCGGCGCAAGCCAAGGCGTTCAATCAATTTCTTATAGGCTTCTGGGCTGTTCTCGCGCATGTAGCGGGACAGACGATTGCGTTGACCGACAAGGAGTTGCAGACCACGTTGACCGTGCTTGTCTTTTTTATTGCCATTTAAGTGGCTCGACAAGTTGTTAATGCGGTGGGTCAGAACAGCAATCTGAACTTGGGTGCTGCCTGTGTCGCCCTCGAAGGTGGCGTAATCCTTAATCACTTTGGTTTTTTCGGCTGGTAAAAATGACATTTGTAATACCTCTTTTTTTTAAGTCCGGCAAGCTCGAGCCACGCCAAAGGTGCGTACCCTTACTCCCGCGAGGAAAGACGGTATCACACCCGACTCGAGATGACAAGGGCATAAAGGTTATGCTGGACAAAGCCATGTTTTCAAGTGTTTCTGACCAACGTATCATCTCGAGTTTACAAAGCGCTTATGGGCGCTACGAAAAACAATCGAAACGATGGATAATAGATTTCACGCAGCAAGGCGGACAAGTTTTTTGTCAGGCTGGGTGTGCCAACTGCTGTAATTTCCCAATTCAAATCAGTCTAGCTGAAGCCTTGTACACGGCTCATTTACTCAGTCCAGCACAAATGGCAGCCATGCAAGTCCATGCAGCTCGAGTGATTCAAAATGCCCAGAATGCCTCGAGTTGGGATACCTATTTTTGGCAACACCGCACACAGGTCGGTTTTTGTCCGCTCTTAGACCAAAGCACAGGTAACTGCACTGCCTACGAAGCCCGTCCAGCCCGATGCCGCGATACTTACAGTGCTTTTGATTCGCATTACTGCAAAGTTGGTACACTCGAGCAGATGAGTAAACAAGAAACTCAAGCATTTCAGCGCCAAATCAAAGCTAATCCAGCCACCGACGGTACAAGCCACTATATAGCGCCGCTCGAGGAGATGGGCGAAAGCATTTGGCAAACCGCCAGTCAAGCCATGCGCCAAGAATGGGGCTTAGAAATCTGGGGCGATTACTGGGTACTGACCAGCTTGGCAAATGACCAAAACTTTATGAATGCGATTCGTGCCAGAGAAACCAAAAAAGCCATTGCTCAAGCCAAGCAACTTAAACTGTGGCATCTTGAAATTGTGCAAATCGAGGAGGTGAGTAAGTGAATCTCGAGGAGTTAAAAAATACATGCAGCACTTGCACGGCTTGTAAACTTTGCAGCACCCGCACACAAGTGGTTTTTGGTGTCGGAAACCCGCAAGCGCGGCTGATGCTAATTGGCGAAGGACCTGGACAAGAAGAAGACCGCACGGGAAAGCCATTTGTTGGACAAGCTGGACAACTCTTAGACCAGATATTAGGGGCAGTTGGCATTGCTCGAGAAGAAGTTTACATCGCCAATGTGGTCAAGTGCCGACCACCAAACAACCGCAACCCAGAACCAGATGAAATAATTGCTTGTGAAGACTGGCTACTCGAGCAGATTCGGCTTATTAAGCCGCAAATCATTATTACGCTTGGCAATGTTCCGACCCAATGGGCGTTAGGGACAACGCTAGGCATTACCAAAACTCGAGGGACTTGGACAGAATTTAAGAGGCTTAGCGCCCCGATACCCTTGTTGCCGATGTTTCATCCAGCCTACTTGTTACGCAACGCGGTGCGAACCACTGGCGGACCCAAATGGTTGACATGGCAAGATATAAAGGCAGTCAAAGAGAAATTAGAGCAACTGCCCGATAAAAAAGAAGTCTCGCTCGAGATTGAGCAAACCAAGCTGTTTTAATCTGTCATAATGCCTACACATGGAAACCACCAACAGGCAGTTTGAAAGTATTCTTTGGGCAGCCGCCGATAAACTACGCGGTCATATGGACGCAGCCGAATACAAACACATCGTACTCGGACTCATTTTCCTAAAATACATTGCAGATGCCTTCACAGGACAGTTTGAGCGCATCAAACAAGAATTTGGCATAGAAGCCGCCGAAGACCGAGACGAATACGCCGCCGAAGGCATTTTTTGGGTTCCGCCCAAAGCACGATGGATTTACCTACAAGAAAACGCTAAGGATTCTAAAATTGGAACACTGATAGACCAAGCCATGGAATTGCTCGAGAACGAAAATCCCAAGCAGTTAAAAGGTGTACTACCCAAAGATTTTGCCCGACCAACCCTAGACAAAACCAAACTCGGTGAACTGATAGACAAATTTAGTGACCTGAAAATGGCAAGTGCTGAAGCTGGGCAAAATCAGAAAAACTCGAGCAAAGATATGCTTGGGCGAGTCTACGAATACTTTCTATCCAAATTCGCCAGTGCCGAAGGTAAACTCGGCGGAGAATTCTACACCCCCACCAGCGTAGTACGGGTGATTGTTGAAATGCTCGCACCCTACAAAGGACGAATCTATGACCCTGCTTGTGGCTCGGGCGGAATGTTTGTCAGTAGCGAAAAGTTCGTCGAAGCCCACGGCGGAAAAATAGGCGATGTCAGCATTTACGGACAAGAAAGCAACCCCACCACTTGGAAACTCGCCAAAATGAACCTTGCCATTCGCGGACTCGAGGCAAACCTAGGCACGCAAAACGCCGATACTTTCCACAACAACCAGCACCTAGACTTACGCGCCGATTATATTCTGGCGAACCCACCCTTTAACATTTCTGATTGGGGCGGCGAAAACTTGCGAGAAGACGGACGCTGGCAACACGGTACACCTCCTAACAGCAACGCTAATTACGCATGGATGCAGCATATGATTTATCACCTTGCTCCAAATGGGATTGCAGGATTTGTGCTTGCTAACGGTTCGCTCAGCAGTAACTCGAGCGGCGAAGGCGACATCCGCCAGAGAATTATTGAAGCTGACCTTGTAGACTGCATTGTCTCCTTACCCGGACAACTTTTTTACACCACTCAAATCCCTGTGGCTTTATGGTTTATCGCCCGAAACAAGAAAAACGGACGCGGACTTGAGGGACGCGCCTTGCGCCATAGAAGTGGACACACCCTTTTTATAGATGCCCGAAAACTTGGGTTTATGGAAACAAGAGTCAACCGCAACTTTACCGACACAGACATTGCCCAAATCGCCAGCACCTACCACAACTGGCGAGGTGACGGACAAGGGCAGTACACAGACCAAGCCGGTTACTGCAAAAGCGCTAACCTCGAAGAAATCAAAACCCACGGATACGTCCTAACCCCCGGACGGTACGTTGGCATCGAAGCCCAAGAACCAGACAGCGAACCTTTCGAGCAGAAAATGCAACGACTAACCCAAGACTTACACACCCAATTTGCACAAAGCGCCATTCTCGAGGTGCAAATCAAAAAGAATTTGGTGAAACTTGGCTATGCCCTACAACCCAAATAAGCACCACCGACAAAGTATTCGACTAAAAAACTACGACTACACCTCGAGTGGCGCGTACTTCATTACGATTTGTACCGAACACCGCGACGATACTTTGAGTATCATACAAAACAACACAGCAAACCCAACCGAAATAGGACAAATTATCCAAAACACATGGAACGAATTACCAAACCGATTTAATATCCAAACCGACGAATTTATGATCATGCCCGACCACGTACACGGCATTATTATCATCAACCCAGCAAATCCCAAAAATCCCATACACGACCATGACCAAAATCCCGTTCGTGACCATGACCAAAATCCCGTTCGTGACCATGACCAAAATCCCGTTCGTGACCATGACCAAAATCCCATACACGACCATGACCAAAATCCCGTAGGGGCGCTGCTCGCTGCGCCCATTAACGCGGGATTAAAAGGGCAGGGTCAAGGGCAGGGCGCGGCAAGCAGCGCCCCAACCAGTACGACAACCAAAACAAAACAGGCATCGTTATCGGAAATTATACGGGCGTTCAAATCCATTTCGGCAATCGGGGTCAATAAACATTTGGGACGTTCTGGGGTTCGTTTTTGGCAACGCAATTTTTATGAGGTCATTGTGCGTGATGATGTGATGTTTGAAAAAATCGCACGGTACATTCGGAATAATCCAACAAAATGGCTCGAGGCACGGGGTGTAATTGGTGTCGAAGCGGCACTGGTGAAGTTGGGAGTAGATTTTCATGTGCGGTAATTATTTTTTACCTGCTCGAGACAAGGCGAAGACATGAATGCGGATTGGCTCGAGATAACACTTGGTGAAGTTGCGACTTTACAAAGAGGTTTTGATTTACCACAGCAGAATCGAAAGTTGGGGAATATTCCGATAATTTCTTCTTCTGGTAAAACAGATACACATAATGAAGCTCGAGTTACTGCTCCTGGTGTTGTTACAGGACGATACGGAACAATTGGTCAAGTATTTTTTATTGAAGAAGATTTCTTTCCTTTGAACACAACTTTATGGGTGAAAGATTTTCATGGTAACGAACCACACTTTGTTTACTATCTTTTGAAAACATTGGACTTCCAACAATTCAATGACAAAAGCAGCGTTCCTGGAATCAATCGGAATCATGTCCATCTTTATAAAGTTTGCCTTCCCCCCCTCGAGACCCAAAAGAAAATCGCTTCTATCCTCGGGGCTTTGGACGACAAAATCGAATTGAACCGCCGCACCAACGCAACGCTCGAGACAATAGCACAAACGCTTTTCAAATCTTGGTTTGTGGATTTTGACATCGTGAAAGCCAAAGCGCTTGGTCTCGAGCCAAAGGGTGTGGATGCGGCTACGGCAGCATTATTTCCAAGTGCTTTTGTTAGCTCGAGCATGGGCGAAATTCCAGAAGGCTGGGAAGTCAAAGAGATTGGTGATGAAGTTAATTTATTTGGTGGTGGTACGCCAAGTACAACTGAACCCAAATACTGGGAAAATGGAATGCACGCTTGGGTAACTCCTAAAGATTTATCTGGTGTTCAAGAACCTGTTTTACTCAAGACTGAACGCAAAATTACAACCGCAGGACTAAGCACAATTACTTCGGGGGTATTGCCAATTGGAACAGTGCTTATGTCATCTCGAGCGCCGATTGGATACATGGCAATTTCTCAGATTCCTATTTCAATCAATCAAGGTTTTATTGCAATGGTCTGCAATGCTCGGTTATCGAACTACTTTGTTTTGAATTGGGCAAAAGAACACATGGAAACAATAGTGGGACGCGCAAATGGTTCTACTTTTCTTGAGGTTAGCAAAAAGAATTTTCGTTCTATTCCACTTGTGGTGGCTCGAGACGAAGTTTTAGTGGCTTTTGATAAATTGGTCGCACCGATTTATGAAACGATTGTTGCCAATACTCGAGAAACCGTTTCGCTTGCTACAACTCGAGATTTTTTGCTTCCTAAGTTGCTTTCTGGGGAATTGGATGTTGGCAATTTGGTTTAACTCGAGGAGGTGAGCATTTGTGAGCATCTTGGTTAGTTGACAAATCAAGATGCTTCTTGTAGATTCTTGTCACAACTCCCCGGGCAACCGGTTGGGCAGCTCCAGTGGCTGCCTTTTTTTTATAAGTTGATTTAGGACATAACAGAATGAATCGAAGTATTATTTATATTGATGGTTTCAACTTGTACTACGGAGCGTTAAAAGGTTCGTCTGAAAAATGGCTTGACCTCGAGAAATTATTTAGTTTGATTCGACAAGATGACATCATTCAGCAAGTTTGGTATTTTACGGCTCGAACAGGTACTCCTGACCAAACAACTTACTTGCAAGCGCTTGAAGCTGCTTCTCAGAAGTTGCAAATTGAATATGGTTTATTCAAAACTAAAAAAGTGAAGTGTCGTGTTTCAGGTTGTTCTTTTGGTGGGCTTAAAGAATTTCAGATGCCAGAGGAAAAAGGTACGGATGTCAACATTGCTTTGCGAATGTTAGATGATGCGTACAGGGGTTTGTGTGATCGTATGGTTTTGGTCAGTGGTGATTCTGATCTTGTGCCAACAATACGGTTGATTAAACAGCGTTTTCCGAGTATAAAAATAACGGTCTACGTTCCTGCTCGAGATAAAATGCGTGGGGCGGCTCGAGAATTACGAAGTGCTGCTGATAAGAACGCTACGTTACCCCTTGATAAGTTATCTAAGGCTCAATTGCCGAATTCTGTTGTGGGTGGTTTAGGTACTCTAATTCTGAAGCCAACAACATGGTGATTTTTCTTTTGTGCGATAATCTTTGCAATGCCTTCTTTTGACGAAAATACTGTTGAACAAGCTACGCTCGAGATTTTTTGCTTCCCAAATTGCTTTCTGGGGAATTGGATGTTCATCGTTTGGTTTGACTCGAGGAGGTGATAACGTGTTGTACTCGGATTTGGCTATTGCTCCAGGTAAGTACATTGCTGAGATTTTAGAGGGCTTTGGTATGACCCAAGCTGATTTGGCACGGCGCATGGGCAGACCTGCCACAGCAATTAACGAAATTATTCAGGGTACAAAGTCCATTACACCAGAAACCGCTTTGCAATTAGAGGTGGCTTTGCGTGTGCCAGCCGTCTTTTGGCTTAATCTCGAGAGTCAGTTTGCGCTCACGAAGGCACATCAACTCGAGAATTCTAAAAACTAGGGTCGCCCTTTTGGACGACCCCGAACGCTCTTTCTACAGCTTGGTAGATGAGACTACAAAAGTTATAGCAAAATCTGTCTTGTGCTGCAAATGTGCGATAATCTTTTTTAATGCCTTCTTTTAACGAAAATACTGTTGAACAAGCCTCGCTCGAGTGGTTGCGCGGTCTTGGTTACGAGTACGAATTTGGTTCGAGTATTGCGCCTGAAGAAAAACGTGCCGAACGAGCGTCTTTTCGTGAGGTGCTGCTGCTCGAGCGTTTGCGGGTTGCGTTGCGGCGTTTGAATCCAACTGCCCCAGATTTGGCGCTCGAGGAAGCGGTGCGGCGTGTATCTACGCCTGAATTTCCGGCGTTAATGCAAAATAATCGGGCGTTTCATAAGTTGCTTGCCGAAGGTGTCGAAACCGAAGTGCTGCAAGATGGTGGGCTGCGTGGGGTTTTGGTGCGGCTGGTAGATTGGCAAAATGTGGATGCCAACAATTGGTTGGTGGTCAATCAATTAACGGTTGTGGATGGTCAGATTAACCGCCGCCCAGATGTTGTGGTTTACCTAAACGGTTTACCAATTGCCGTAATTGAACTTAAAAACGCGGCGGACAGTAAAGCCACCATCGAAAATGCGTATCAGCAGCTTAGAACCTATCAGAACCAGATTAGTCGGTTGTTTGTTTTTAATGCCCTGCTGGTTATTTCCGATGGGGTGCAGGCACGGCTTGGTTGTGTTGGCGCAGAAATGGAGCGTTTTGTGCCGTGGAAAACCGTGTCGGGTACAGAGTTACTGTCTGAATCGCTCGAGACTTTGATTAAGGGTGTGTTTGAACGCTCGCGCTTACTGGCGTTTTTGCGTGGTTTTATTGTGTTCGAGGATTTCGGCTCGAGTATTAATAAGAAAATTGCAGCGTATCATCAGTTTTTTGCAGTGCAAAAAGCCTTGCAAAGTACCGTGGCAGCTTCAAGCGCAATTGGTGATGGCAAGGGCGGTGTGGTCTGGCATACCCAAGGCAGTGGTAAGAGTTTAACCATGGTGTTCTTTGCTGGTGGTTTGGTGCAGAGCGCGGCACTGGCAAATCCAACCATTGTTATTTTAACCGACCGTAACGATTTAGATGACCAGTTATTTGGGACGTTCTCGAGGTGCAAGGATTTACTGCGTCAGACCCCTGTGCAAGCGGGTAACAGAGCAGATTTACGCCTCCTACTCGAGCGTGAGGCGGGTGGTGTGGTTTTTACAACGATTCAAAAGTTTTTACCCGAAGAGCGTGGTGATAAATTCCCGCAATTGTCGCCTCGGCGTAATATCGTGGTGATTGCCGATGAAGCGCATCGCAGTCAGTATGGTTTTGAAGCCAAAGTGGATTTGCAAACAGGCGATTTGCGTTATGGATTTGCCCAAAATGTGCGCGATGCACTGCCCAATGCCACGTTTCTTGGTTTTACGGGTACACCTATCGAAAGCACCGATAAGAATACCCGTGGTATTTTTGGTGAGTACATAGACATTTACGATGTGCAACGAGCCGTGCAGGATGGCGCAACTGTTCCCATTTATTATGAGTCGAGGTTAGCTAAACTCGATTTGCTCGAGTCGGAAAAACCGCGTTTAGATGATGGTTTTGAAGAAGTAACCGAAGGAGAAGAGGCTTTTAGCAAAGAAAAACTAAAATCCAAATGGGCGCAACTCGAGGCGCTGATTGGTACGAAAAAACGGCTTGTGCAAATTGCAGCCGATTTAGTACAACATTTTGAAGCTCGGCAAGAGGTGCTGCTTGGTAAAGGCATGATTGTCTGTATGAGTCGCCGTATTTGTGTGGATTTGTACAATGAACTGATTAAACTTCGTCCTGCGTGGTTTGGCGCAACCGATACCGATGGTGTGCTTAAAGTGGTGATGACGGGCGCAGCTTCTGACCCTGACAATTGGCAGCCGCATATTCGTTCTAAAGCGCGACAGCGTGCGATTGCCGAGCATTTTCGGGATGATCGTTCAAATCTTAAATTGGTGATTGTGCGTGATATGTGGCTGACGGGTTTTGATGTGCCTTGTTTGCACACGATGTACTTGGATAAACCAATGCGTGGTCATGGGTTAATGCAGGCAATCGCTCGAGTCAATCGGGTTTTTAGTAATAAGCCCGGTGGTTTGGTGGTGGATTACCTTGGTTTAGCCAATAATTTGCGTGAGGCATTGGTTACATACACCAGTAGCGGCGGTCAGGGCGCACCAACCCTTGACCAAGAAGCAGCCTTTGCGGTTTTACAAGAAAAACTTTCGATTTGCCGTGGTTTATTTCATGGTTTTGATTACTCGGATTTTATGAGCGGTTCACCGTCTGACCGCGTGGCGATTCTGCCCGAAGCTCAGGATTTTATTTTGGCTCAAGACCGCGTTAAAGGTAAGGAGCGCCTGATTAAAGCCTCGCTTGAACTGGCGAAAGCCTTTGCGTTATCTGTGCCGCTCGAGGAAGCTCTTGTATTGCGTCAAGAAATTGTATTTTTTCAAACCGTGCGAGCGACCTTCGAGAAACGCACAGGAACAACCAGCCAAGCTGCCAGTTCAGATTTGCACGATGCAATTCAGCGCTTGGTTGAACGTGCGGTTGCTCCCGAAGGCGTGATTGATATTTTCGCGGCGGCTGGCTTAAAAAAACCCGACATCAGTATTTTATCTGAATCATTTCTAGCAGAAGTTCAGAATATGCCGCAACGTAATTTAGCCGTGGAACTGCTCGAGCGTTTAATGAAAGATGAAGTTAAAACAGGGTCTAAACGCAATTTGGTTCAATCCAAGGCTTTTTCGCAAAAACTCGAGGCTGCGTTGTTAAAGTATCAGAATCGGGCGATAGAAACCGCCCAAGTGATTGAGGAATTAATTGCCTTGGCTCGAGCCTACCGTGATGTGCAGAGCCGAAGTGAGACATTGGGGCTTGCCGAGGATGAAATTGCCTTTTATGATGCCTTGCAAGACGGTGATTCTAACCAAATCATGGCAGATGATGTGCTGCGAACCATTGCCTTAGAAGTAGCACAAACTGTTCGTAATAACACCACGATTGATTGGGCGGTACGTGAACAAGTCCAAGCAAATTTACGACGTTTGGTTAAACGGGTACTGCGTAAGTATGGCTATCCACCAGAGCAACAAGAAGCAGCGACAAATACTGTTTTAGAACAAGCAAAATTATTGGCACAACTCTCGAGCGAATGAACATAAAAACTTAGCGTTATTTGTATTCAACAGGCTGGATATTCTTCTTGCGTTTGATGAACCCATCGTAAATCACCCATGAAATCAGAGCAGTTAAACTAAAAATCGTCACAGCAATCACAAAACCAGTCAAGCGTTCAAAATCACTGCCAAAATACGCCACGACCATCACCAAAGGGGTAACACCGCCAAGCGTTCCCAGCAGAAAAGTCACAAAGTTCATTCGCAGTAAACCCGCTACAAAACTCACACCGTCCGATGGAATCAGTGGCGATAAACGCAAGGCAAGAATTGCCAATGCGCCGTATCTGGCAACATTACGGGCTATAATATCCCTAATTTTAGGGGTCACAAATTTATCTTGTAAGGTATCCCCAAAGACTCGAGCAATCCCGTAGCCAACCATTGCGGCAATCATTGCGCCGCACCACCCCAATAACCCGCCCCAAACCGGTCCATACGCCAGCACCGCCACCACCAACACCAGAATCATTGGTACAGCACTTAAGAGCGTTTGGGCAATCATCATGCCAATAATTAAAACGGGTCCCCACCAGCCAAAACCCGCTACAAAAGTTTCGATGCGCCCACGGTCATTGCTGACCAGAATTTCAAAGCATTGGGTCACAAAAACACGGACACTGGGTACAAATAAGTACAATCCACCCAAGAAAACAATCACCCCAAGGTACATCCAGACCAGAAAAGGAATTTGAAATTTGGGTTTAATAGGCGTTTGGGCAGTCACATTCAGCACTGTACTGGTCAAACCAGAGTATTTTCGTAAGCAGGCACAGCTTTGAGGTGTGCTTTAAGTTTCATTTTGCATTCGAGGCAGTAAAATTTGATAATCTCCACCCATGACCAACACCGATTTTCTAGGACTAATCCATAGTTTGACCGCCGCCGCCGAAACCAGTTTAGGACAATTCAATGCCCTGACCGCCCGTATGAACCGCGATGGTGTAACCCGCAACCGCACCACCGCCGAACGCAGTTTGCGCCTGCTCGAGATGCTGGTGATTAAAACCCGAGGCAACTTAAACGCCGAAGAAGCCAAGACCTTAACCGAAGCTGTCAGCAGCGTCAGCACTTTGCTTGCCAATTCACCGCTCGAGAAAGCCGAGGCATGAGGGCATGAAAGCCGTGATTCAGCGCGTGAGCAGCGCCAGTGTGACCGTAGACAACAAGCTCGTCTCGAGTATCGAACAAGGTTTTTTGGTACTGATTGGCGTAAAAAAAGGCGATTCTCGAGAAGACGCAAATTACTTGGCGCGTAAAATTGCCAAATTACGGGTTTTTAATGACGAAGCTAGCAAAATGAACCTCAGTCTCGAGCAGATTGGTGGGGCAGTTTTGGCAGTCTCTCAATTTACGCTGTATGCCGACACTCGCGGCGGAAATCGCCCAAGTTTTATTGAAGCTGCCAGCAGCGACGACGGACGGCGATTG
>JAYWHB010000283.1:0-11529 GCA_043777915.1 Deinococcales bacterium | reverse complement strand
AGCCTGCATTTGCAGGAAGAGTAGAGGGCTTTAGCCTAAAAGCGACTTTGTGTCGCAATATCGAAGCTACCGGCTTCAGCCGGTAGTATTTAGGTCATTTTGGTAGATTAACATATGAATTACTTGGAATACTCCAGTTCGCTCAGTAAATCGCCCGCAATGTTCCAGAATTGTTGTTGTTCTTGTGCAGAGAGTACAGTACGCCATTGTTCGATCAATTTTTCATTCAATGGTTGGGTCGTTCTGACTTGCTGCTGACGGCGTTGGGCAGGTGAGAGCCATTGATGACCAAATAAATTAGAGCGTCCTTGATGCTCTTGAATTCGCTGACTGGCATGGTGCTGATAATCGAGCATCGAGTCATTGAACTGGAGATTTAGAAAATCACAGATGCGTCTTAGTTGTAGATGAGGCTCGAGTATTAGTTTTTCAAAGCGTATCTCGAGGTAATCAATCTGATTTAATCCATTCCTACGGGCAGTACCAACATGATTAACCCAAAATTCAGCTTGGGTAACAACGGATGCTCCGGGTGAAAACCATTGTTGGCGTAGTGAAATCATAGCATCACGACCATCGCGGATTAGATGAATAAATCTAGCCTCTGGGAGTAGTTGACGAATTTCAGGAAGGTGTAGGGTATAGCTTGGCGTTTTATCCCCCCAATATGGTTTTCTAAGTTTTTCGGCATACAGGCGATAAAATGTGCGTAATCCATCGCTGACGGTAAATGGGCTTAAAGTTTCTAGGGCTTTCCAAAATTCTTTTCGAGAAAGTCCGAAATCATTCCATCCAGAATGTCTTCTGCATAAAGACAAGTAAAATAATCTTTTCTGAATATGACTGCTTAACCAAAACGGAATTTGCAAAGGTAAAAAACCTGTTTCAGGTGGTATTGCAAGCAATGGATGTGCATCTAGCATAAAGCGCAATAATGTTGTTCCAGAACGAGGTGAACCAATAACAAAAGGGGCGAATTTCATGTAGATAACCAAGCTGCTTGGTTAAATTTGCGTCTTAACCCAGCAATGTCGTTAGGGGTTTCTCGAGACGGACAAACACGGTTAGAAAGTAAAACATTACACTGCCCAGTCTGCAACGAAAACCAAATGCCAGTGCCAGTAAATCCAGTATGTCCAAGAGTATCAGGCGGGGCGTTTTGCCCACCAAGCCAATTTTTGTGGGCAATCAGCCAGCCAAAAGCCCGAGCATCATGGGTTTCCTTTGCCACTGCTTGCTGCATTATCTCGAGCAGCCTAAAAGAAATAACCTGACCAGTCATTAGGGCATTCATGTATTTACAAACCTCGAGTAGATTGCCAAATAATCCAGCGTGTCCAGATACACCCCCCAGAGCCACGGTGTTTTCATCGTGAACCCGCCCAATAATCAGTTTTCCATTCTGGTCAATTTCGGTAGCGGCACAAAGTCTCGAGTCTGGGGTGTAGGTAAGGTTGATACCATGAGGTGAAAATAATTCTCGAGTTGCCACAGCATCTAGCCTATCCTCAAATATTTTCTCGAGTAGATAAGTCAGCACCAAAAAACCTTGGTCTGAGTAAACAATTCCATTATTTGGTCGTGGCATCTCAAGGGTGGTTAGTAAGGCGGTTTCCCTTGGTAATTTCCAAGTCCTTAATGGTGATAGTGCCTCGAGTCCAGCCGTGTGTGAGACCAATTGCATCACTGTGGCGTTCTCAAGTGGCAAGCCGCGAATCTCTGGTAGTGCCTCGAGCAACGGTGCATTCGGGTCGAGTTTTCCAGCCCCAATCAGTTTAAGTAAAAGCGGTACAGTCACCAGCACTTTGGTCAGACTGGCTAAGTCAAACACCGTTTCTAAAATGGTTGCGGGTGCATCTTCGGTGTGCCAAAGCCTTCCTGTGCAGCCAAACTTGAGATTATCTATCTGCCCTGATGCCCAAGCCACGGCTGGAATCTGGTGGGTCTCGAGGTGCTGCAAAATCACTTGACTTGGGTTCATTGCCGTATTCTATAAAAAAATTGTTAAACTACGTTCATGAAACTGATTCGATTTGAATTTGAAAACGTGATTCACTGGGGCATTCTCGAGGATAGATTGGTGCGGGTGGTGACTTTGCCGAATCTCGAGGAAACGGGTGTCGTCCATGAAACGGCTTACCTGAATATCATTGTGCCAGCCGCGCCAAGTAAAATCGTTTGTGTTGGCAAGAATTATGCGGCTCATGCTGCCGAAATGGGTGGTGAAGTGCCGCCAGAACCGGGTTTATTCTTAAAAGGACCAAACACTTTGGCGCTACACAAAAGCACGATTGCCTACCCAGCTTGGACTGATAATTTTCATTTTGAAGGCGAACTTGGATTGGTCATGAAATCTCGAGCCAGTAAAGTCTCTGAACATGATGCACTTTCGCATGTGCTTGGCTATACCTGCGCCATAGATTTAACGGCTCGGGATAAGCAAAAATCAGATTTACAATGGTTTAGGGCTAAAGGTGCAGATAATTTCTTGCCGTTTGGTCCGCATTTAGAAACCGATTTAGACCCAAGCCAGTCTCGAGTCACCACCCGCATCAACGGTGAAATTCGTCAGGACAGTGCCACCAGCAATATGATTTATTCTGTGCCTTTTGTGATTAGTTATGTCTCGCAGTTTATGACCTTAGAAGCAGGCGATGTGATTATCACTGGCACACCAGAAGGGGTTGGCGCATTGAATTCTGGCGACCACATTGAATTGACTGTGGCAGGAATTGGTATTTTAGAAACGCACATTGGCGATAGAGCATGATTATCCACACCATTGACCTTGAGTTGATGGGTTCGACTGGTACGGTTGCAGCGCATTTTATTCCGTCTGAGGCTGGACATTTAATAGTGGATTGTGGTCCTGAAAGCACTTTGCCCAAACTCAAAGCTGGAATAGCGGCACTGGGTTATGAAGTAGCTGATGTCAAGCACTTGCTGCTGACCCATATTCATCTTGATCATGCTGGCGCGGCGGGTACGCTGGCTCGAGAACTGCCGAATTTACAAGTCTATGTGCATCAACACGGGGCAAGTCACTTAAAACGCCCTGAACGCCTGCTGATGAGTGCTACACGGATATACGGCGCGATGATGCAGCCGCTCTGGGGAAAATTTGAAGCCGTCCCAGAAAACCAATTGGTGGTTCTCGAGGGAATAGAAACCCTGAATATCTCGAATTTCGAGGTACAAGCCATCTACACCCCCGGTCATGCGATTCACCATCTAGCTTATGCTTTTGGAGACGATCTTTTTTGTGGAGATGTCGGCGGGGTGCGACTGCAAGGGGCAGACCATGTAATCGCCCCAACTCCACCACCAGACATAGATTTTGCGGCTTGGTATCAAAGTCTGGCGAAACTCAGGGCGTTTGTGCCTAAGCGCTTATTCCTCACCCATTTTGGCGAATTTAGCGACACCGAACATCACTTTGCAAAACTCGAGCATAGCCTTGTTCATCTCGAGCAGATGTCAAAAACGATTACTCAAGCTGGTGGCACTGCCGAACAAATTGCTGATGGCATTAAGGAGTACGTCCAAGCCCAAATTGGGGATAAAAACCTCGAGACCAAATACGAATTATCTACACCGTACCTGATGGCAGCCAATGGCTTATTGCGCTATTGGACAAAGCGGCTATAAGCTATGAGCTTTGAAAAAAGCAGTTCTATAACGTCTATTTCAAATCGGAAAATGCTTTTAGTACACTAAGCTAGAAACTAGCAGCCAGTGGCTAGAAGCCATTTAACTTCCACGTCCGACACTGGTTTTATCACTTGGTTTCTCGAGGGCAGTACCACTGGCATTCATTTCGCTGCGTCCACTAAAAACCGCACCCGCTTCGATGTCTAAGGCACTGGCTTTAACATCACCGACCAACTTGCCACTTTTGGTAATCGTGATTTTGCCTTTGGCAACCACATTGGCTTTGATGCTGCCGTGCAGAATCAGATTATCGCATTCGATATTTTCGCCGTCTATGCTTGCGCCACTCGATATTTCTAAGTTGCCTTTAATGTTGACATTGCCATTGATGTTGCCGTCACAACGCATTGCGCCACTCGAGCTAAGGTCGCCTTTGATGACTGTGCCTTTTTCGACATATGTGTAGCCAGCGCCTTGGGCATTGTTGCTTTGGTTTTTTTGTTGGTTGCCGCGTCCAATCATAATTTTCTCCAAGAATTGCATCAGCGCACTAGCTCTAAGCTATCAAATTTAGGTCGGTCTCGAGCCAAGAAATTTTTAGGGTTAATCGGGGTGTTGCCAATCCGAACTTCGTAATGCAGATGTGGTCCAGTGCTGTTACCTGTGCTGCCAACAAAACCAATCAGGTCGTTGCTCGAGACTGTATCGCCAGAATTGACATTCAGCCGTGATAAATGTCCGTAGAGGGTTTTATAGCCGTAGCCATGATTGATTATTACGTGCAGCCCGTAGCCAAGGTTTGTCCAGCCAGCCACTTCAACCACACCGGGCGCAGTCACCCGCACAGGTGCGCCGGTGTTGGTGGCAATATCCCAACCAGTGTGTTGCTCGAGCCGTCCACCACGCGGCGAAACTCGAGTCCCAAATTTAGAAGTAATCCGCCCAGATGTCGGGTAGCCCGAGGGAATAGCAGCTTCACGGCGCATGGTGTTATCCAGTGGGGTCAGGCTTTTGGCAAAACGGCTATCGGTTTGCCCAAGTAATTGGTCTAAGACACTCAGCATGGCAAATGGGTCTTTAAGTTCTAAGTTATTTGCACCACCACCGGGTTTGGCGCTGGTGCGCTCAATTTTGGAAATTCCAGCCCGGTTTTCGACTGCCCCTAAGCGTGATTCTAGCTCGAGTAAGCGCTTGCCAAAAGTCTGGGTTTTATTGGTCAAAGCAAGCACCTTGCCTTTTTCAAGTCCAAGTTGACGTTCTAAATTGGCTTTCTCGAGTTGTAATCGGGTGCGGTCAGCAAATAAACTCACATTGGTTTGGACACTGGCAGCTAGCAGAAGCGGTGCGCCAACTGCACCAATACCAATACATAGCCCGAGAATCGCAACCACAATTAACCAAGTCCATTTGAAACGAAGCTGATGCGATTCGCCACTATCGGGAATAACCAGCACGGTCATGCCACTTTTGGTGGCTTTGCGTTTAATTAAACTTTGTGTGCTGTCGGGTTTCTTCCAGAACATGGTTGCTGATTCTAGCGTATTTTTCTGCTCGAGACTAGGTTTTTTTGGCTTCTGGTTTCGGTCTTCGAGAATTTGAATTTTTTTTGTAAACCCAAAGACCATTATTTTGTATTAGTAAACTCGAGCCAAGGTTCAGGGATTTCCTGACTTAAAACAAAAAGTGTTTCCTCCTCCTGTTTGGCTTTTTTATCGCGCAGTAATGTATTGAGTTCACGCTCAACGCTTTGTTGGATGCGGCGCAGCATCATCGTTTCTGGGTTTTCGACTCCTCGAGTCGCCAAGAATGCACGGTGAAAATCAGGAAGTTGCTCGAGTGGGATAGCTGCCTCAAGTTCACGCCAGTTAATCCAAGTCATGCTTTATTCTACGGCGAAAAACTCAATAGACAAATTTAGCAGAAATGTTTCACAAATCAGATAATCGTGAAAATAATCACATATTGAACCGGTATATTTGAGTCACAAATCCTAAGAATTCCTTGTATCGGTAAAAACAGGTATACTGACGGTGTGTCCGATGCCAAAGACCGTCCAGTGTACGTTATTAGCGTGGCAGCCGAACTTGTCGAAATGCACCCGCAAACCTTGCGTTTATATGAGCGCAAAGGCTTAATTCGTCCCGGACGCTCGAGCGGCAAAACACGTTTGTACTCCGAGCGTGACATCGAATACCTGCGTGAAATTCGCCGCTTAACCCAAGAACTCGGGGTTAATTTGGCTGGGGTAGAGGAGATCATGAAATTGCGTTTTGAACTCGATGAAGTTCAAAGTCAATTTGAGGGCGAAATTTATCGTCTCGAGGGGGCAATCAGGGCAGAATTTGCCGCCCAAAGTGCCGATGTGTTGTCTGATGACCCCAAAGACAAAGGCGTATTTGTGATTAGTGTTGCGGCTGAATTGGTGGACATGCACCCGCAAACCTTGCGCTTATACGAGCGTAAAAACCTGATTCGCCCCAAGCGTTCGAGTGGCAAAACACGTTTGTACTCAGAACGTGATGTGCTGCACTTAAAAGACATTAAGCGCCTGACCCAAGAACTCGGGGTCAATTTAGCGGGGGTCGAAGAAGTCATGCGTTTACGTTTTGAACTCGACGATGCCCAAGACCGTCTTGAACAAGAAGCCACAAGACTGCAATCTGAAATCGCTGCCCGTATCGAACTGATGAAAAGTCATTCGCTGCCCTCGAGCAAGACTAAGGCTGTTAAAAAAGCTGCCACTAAAACCAAAGCTGTTAAGAAAACCAAAGCCAAACCAAAAGCCAGACAGATTAAAAAGTCATAAATTGCGCTCAAGCCACCAGCCCAACTCTAAAGCGGTGCTGTCGTCGCCTCGAGCCGCGACAATTTGTAATCCGACTGGTAAACCAGACTCTTTGGTAAAGGGCAAAGAAAGCGTGGGCAGCCCCACCAAACTAAAGGGGATGGTTAAATCAATAAAGGCACTGCGGTGTGAGCGCATCCCCGACTCGAGTTTCACTTCTTGTGTACCGCGAATCGGCGCAGCCAAAGGTGCGGCTGGCAAAATCAGTGCGTCCACCTGATTCAAAGTTGTTTCAAGTCCAGTTCGCACCAAACGCCGATTGGCTCGAGCTTCCAAATAAGCCGCTGCCGTTATCGTCGCCCCATCTTCAAGCGCGGGTCTGACCAAATTCGAGAAACCTTCGGGCTTGGTTTTTAGGGCTGCACGGTGAATATAAGCAGCTTCAGCGCGAACGATGGTGGTGTAACACGGACTGGCAAGTTCAAGATGTTGGCTTGTTACATCAAGCACTTCTGCTCCAGCCTCGCGCAGTTGCTCGATTAACCGTTCAAAGTCTTGACGTACTGTTACGCCAAGCCGCCCCTCGAGCCAATTTCTAAGCACCCCAATGCGAATACCGCCTAACCCGTTCAAATGTCGCAATGGCAAATTTCGGTGTGCCAAAACCTCGAGCATGGTGTGAGCATCAGGTACAGAATTGGTCAGCACCCCAGCATGGTCACAAGTCATGCTTAAAGGCAAAGCGCCATCCAAGGGAATCCAGCCAAAGCTCGGCTTAAAACCAACAATCCCACAAAAACTGGCTGGAATTCGCACCGAACCGCCTGTATCTGACCCCAAACTTGCCAGTCCAATATGGGCAGCCACTGCTGCCGCACTGCCACTGCTCGAGCCTCCTGCTTGACGGTCTGGGGAGCGCGGATTTTTGACATCGCCAGTCCAAAGGTTCTCGCCAGTAATGCCGAGGGCGATTTCGTGCATATTGGTTTTGCCTAAAATAACTGCTCCAGCATTGATTAAATGCTGCACGGCGCGAGCATGATGGACTGGGTTCTGGAATTCTAGCGGCAACTCGGCTTGTGTTCCAGCGAGGGTGGGCATATTAGCAACATTAAATAAATCCTTAACCGTGACTGGGATACCATGCAGTACGCCTTTTTTGGCAGTTGTATCGGCGATTTTGGCGGCTGTAAGGGCTTGTTCGGCAGCTAAATGGGCAAAGATATTGAGGTCGGCATTTTGGCTGTTTTGTTCAAGGGCTGCTTCGACCAACTGCACACTGCTGACTTCACCATTGTCTAAGGCGGCTCGAGCATCTAGGATATTCATGTCTTATGATACTGGGTTTTTGAGTTAAACTAACCACGATGAAGTCTGTGCTTATTCGGTTATTACTATTGACCACTTTATGCCTTGCCAGTTTGGGATTGGCTTTACAACGCCACGTCGAGCCAGATTCTCCACTGCCCGAAGAAAATGCCGAATTGACCATTTGGAGTGTAACTCCCGGTCTCGAGGAAATTGTTCGGTTGTTTCAAAATAGGTACAACTTAAAAATTCAAACCCGAACTTTTAGTAGTGGCACAGAACTCTATAAGAACTTGCAAGCTGCTCTAAACTCAGGTGAAGGACTGCCAGACGTGGCAAGGGTCGAATATGCTTTTATGCCTTGGTTACAGCGCACTGGTGGCTTGCTGGCACTACCCAATATCAAAGGTGTGTTTGCACCGTGGGCGACTTCGCAAGTCTCGAGCCTAGGAAAAGTTTACGGGCTGCCCCAAGATATTGGCGCGTTAGCCCTAGTTTACCGTCAAGATATTCTAGGGCGTTATAATCTAGTGCCGCCACGCACTTGGGCAGATTTTGCCAGACTTGGCAGCGCTTTAGCCCAAAAGAGCAACAACCAAGTCAAGTTAATCAATTTTGATCGCTCGAGTCTATTTTTTGCGGCGTTGGTGTGGGCGCAAGGCGGTACGCTCTGGACAAAAGAACCAAGTGGTTTTACCCAAACCCTAGATACCCCACTGACCCGCCAAGTGATGTCCTATTGGGGAACCTTAATTCGCCAAAATACCGTCACCGCCATCCCCGAGTACAGCGTTGAACATTGGAATGCGCTTCGCAGCGGACGGCTTGCTAGTGCTATCGTGCCAGCTTGGGCATTAGGGGCGTTTACCCGCAATCTCGAGCCAGCCGTGGCAAAAGGAGCAGTCTACCGACTTATGGCTTTACCCAATGCGGGGCGTGCCAGCAGTGGTAATTTGGGCGGCTCGAGTTTGGTGATTCCAAAAGCCACGCGGTTTCCAAATGCCGCCACGGCTTTTGCTATATTTACAGCCACTTCCTCGGAGGCGATTAGCCATTTTTGGAACACCGAGGCGCGATTACCTGCTATGACGGCTGGTTTTGACTTGCCCGAGCTAGGCGGACAACCCACCCAAGTCTTTAATGAAAACCCAACCGAGGTCTACCGTAGCGCTTCAAATGCCATTCCAGAAAAATTTGATTGGTCGCCGTGGTTGCCAAGTGCCGATGCGGTCTACCGTAAGCTCTTTGATGCCGCTTTAGAAAATAAAATTTCTTTTGGACAATTGACCAAACTCTGGCAAGAACAAAGCCTAGACCTTGCTTGGAAACAAGGTTTTTCGGTTCGTTAATACAGGCTTGGGATTCATTCTTGGTTCACTTGATTTCGGTAAAATAACCTCGTGGGCATTCTTGTTTGGTTAATTATTGTTAATATCGCGGTTTTTGTGCATGAACTGGCGCATTATGCGGCGGCTCGCGCCCAAGGCGTGGCAGTCAAAGCCTTTTCGATTGGTATGGGTCCGATTATCTGGCGGCGCGAATGGCGTAACACCGAATGGCGAATTTCTTTGTTTCCAGTTGGTGGTTATGTGGACATAGACGGATTAGCTCCCACAGAATTTGACGCTGCTGGTGTACCCATCCCACCCAGCCACGGCTTTGCCAAACTTGGCTATTGGGGTAAATTTGCAATTCTGTTCGCAGGACCACTTTCAAATGTAATTCTTGCCATCGTGATTGTTGGTTTTGCTTTTCTTGGACAAGGCAAATCGGTTGTTCTCGAGCGGATTCAGTTGGGTGTACAACCCGCCTCACAAGCCGAAAAAGCTGGTTTTCGCAGCCAAGACTTTTTACTTAAAATCAATGGAAAACCAGTCAAAGAGACCGAGGAAGTACGCGCACATCTACAAACCAATGGTAAGCGTACCTTTACTGTGCAGCGCGATAGCCAAACCCTAGATATTACTTTTGAGTGGTCGCCAACCACTTTTCCCGGGCAAACCCGTCCTAAATTTGGGGTCGCCATCGGATTTGAGACCCGTTTTGAAGCCATTTCTGTTGCCGAAGCCTTTGGTCAAAGCGCCAGCACCTTAATTGGCGGTATTCCCCAATTTATCGAAGCCATTGTTGGCGGAATTTTTCGCACCGTTACCTTTCAACGCGATGACAACCTGCAAGGACCTGTCGGGGCAGTCAATGCTACCGCCCAAGTCGCGCAGCAAGGGTTTTTTCCGGTCTTATTTCTAGCTGGAATTATCAACTTATCGTTGGGACTGTTTAACTTGTTGCCAATTCCGGGCTTAGACGGTGGCAGAATTCTACTCTCGAGTATTGTGGCATTGCGCCGTAAACCATTTGCCCCCGGGCAAGAAGAGAAAATCAATTTTGCGGGTTTTATATTTGTAATGGTCTTTATTCTCTTGGTGACTGTCCAAGACATCAGTAGATTAGGGCAATGACATTGGACATCACTGTTTTGATTCCAGCCCTGAACGAAGCCAAGACCATTGCTGGTGTGGTTCAAGTGGCAAGCGATGCAGGTTTTAAAAACATTCTTGTGGTCTCTGACGGCAGCAGCGACGAAACTGCCCAACGTGCCAGAACTGCTGGTGCTGAGGTGCTGGAACTACATCCCAACCGAGGCAAAGGCGGTGCGGTCAAGGCGGGGGCGTTAAAAGCCAGCACAGCCTATTTACTGCTTTTGGATGCCGACCTCTTAAATCTCAAAGTCCAGCACTTAAAGGCGATGCTCGAGCCTGTATTGCAAAAAAGAGCCGACACCACCGCAGGATTATTTGTTGGCGGCGGAATCATCACCGATTTTGGCAACCGTGCTACCCCGCAATGGAGCGGACAACGGGTTATTCCACGCGCCACGATTTTAGCCGCTAAAGACCTAGAAACCGCCGGTTACGGCATCGAAATTGCGATCAACGACCAAATTGCATCGGAAAACTTACGGCTCGAGTACATTGATTTGGTCGGGGTTTCCCAAGTGATTAAAGAACAAAAACTAGGTTTGGTGGCTGGAATTGCAAGGCGAATCAAAATGTATTGGCAAATCCTGCGCTATAGCACCAGCAAGCGGCATTAGATTTAATTATGCGGCAATTGAAATTGTTTTTTAAGCATTCCCGGGCTTAAACTCAATAAAGAATGAACCACCGAAGGGTCAAATTGAGACCCAGCCCCGCGCTCTAAACGGTTTCTGGCTTCCTCGATGGATAAGGCTGCCCTGTACGGACGGTTCGAGGTCATTGCATCAAAGGCATCCACCACCGACACAATCCGTCCACCAAGGGGAATATCGGTGTCGGCTTTTCCGTCTGGATAGCCAGTACCATCCCAACGTTCATGATGCGAACGCACCATTGGGGCAACTTCATCGCCAACCGGTAAATTGACAGCAATTTCTGCCCCATGAATCGGATGTAAACGCATCAATCCCCATTCTTCTGGACTTAAGGCAGATGGTTTTCTTAAAATTGTTCCAGGAATAGCAATTTTACCAATGTCATGCAGTAAACCAGCCGCTCGAATCGAGGCGACTTCTCTGGCATTTCGACCCATCTGAATTGCCACATGCCCAGACAAGAAACGCAATCGTTCGACATGTTGGGCGGTGTATGGATCGTGTTTTTCGACAGTTTGGGTCAGTGATTTCATAATCGCATATTGATCTTCGATGCCCAAACTTTGCAGATGCTTACGGCACATTCGTTCAATCCGAGTCCGAATACCACGGGTATTCCACGGGGCAGTGACGACATCATCTGCGCCATGAA
>JAYWHB010000282.1:0-4068 GCA_043777915.1 Deinococcales bacterium | reverse complement strand
TGACGAATATGCTAAATACCATATAAATAGACATTGGTCTCAAAATCATATCGTAGAAATTGTCAAAGATTTTTATTATGAATCTATTGAGACAAATTTTGATAATTGCTATAAAGGAGAGGGCGGTCATACTGAATTTATAGAATGTGAGGATTGGTATAATTTACGGTATGTGATTGATCTTTACAAGCCATAGTGGAGAGAAATAGTTGTTTATAATATGTTGTAAGTTATGACTATGATTTCAGTTCTGATTCCAGCCGCAGGTAGCGGCGAACGCCTTGGCTTAGGCGCGAAAGCATTGCTCGAGTTGAATGGGCTAACTCTTCTCGAGCGGGCGATAAATTCTTTTTCTGGGTTTACCAATGAGATTATTGTGGCATTGCCAGAAAATCATCTCGAGTTACCATTGCAAAATGCACGTGCTGTAGCGGGTGGCTCGAGTCGTCAAGAATCGGTGCAGAACTTACTGAAAGCTGCAACTGGCGATGTGGTTCTCATCCACGATGCCGCCCGTCCATTTTTGCCAAAAGCAGTTATAGAACGGGTTCTCGAGGGCGTGTATTCAACCAGTGCGGCAACGGCTGCACTGCCAGCTTCGGACACCTTGGTTCTCGAGAATAGCGGCTTGTGGGGCAGTGTAGTAGATCGCTCGAGTATTCGCGCTGTGCAAACGCCGCAGGGTTTTAAGCGTGAATTACTCCTAGAGGCACATAAAAAAGCCTTGCTCGAGGGTGTGACTGCCACCGATGACGCGGGGCTGGTGGCGCGTCTTGGGTTGCCTGTGGCGCTTTGCCTTGGTGATGAACGACTTTTTAAGGTCACAAGGGCGGGCGATTGGGCGTTGGCTCGTGCCTTTGCACCCGTTTGGGATGCTGATAAACTAAGCAATGCTTAATGGTATTAAAGAATTTGCACCCGCCAAAATCAATCTTGGTTTGGCGGTTACGGGTCGGACTGAGAACGGCTATCACACCTTGGATACTTTGTTTTGTACCTTGGATGTTGGCGACACGCTGACCCTCGAGCCAACCGATTTGGGAATAGAATTATCTGTTATCGGTGCGGATTTGCCCCTAACTTCGGAAAACTTGGTCTATCGTGCCGCACAAGTTTATCTCGAGGCGGCTGCGGTTAAAGCAGGTGTGCGTTTAATCCTCGAGAAACGCTTACCAATAGCGGCTGGCTTAGGTGGAGGCTCGAGCGATGCGGCGGCGTGTTTGCGTGGTTTGCAGCGTTTGTACCCGAGCGAAGTGGATTTACATAGTCTTGCTAAAAACTTAGGGGCAGATGTGCCTTTTTTGATTCGTGGTGGCGCGGCTAGGGCTACTGGGATTGGAGAAATTCTTACCCCGCTCGAGTTGCCTAAAATCCATGTGGTCTTGGCAAATCCAATGTTGGGCATTACTGCCAAAGAAGCCTATTTGGGTTTGCAAGGACGTTTTGGCTCGAGTTTAGAGATGCCAAGTATTCTCGAAGCGCTGAACAGGGGAGACGCGCCGCCGTTTCGTAACGACCTCGAAGTGCCTGTACTCGAGGCATACCCGATTGTCCAAGACGTAAAAAATGCCCTTTCTAAAGCTGGACTATTTGGTGTTTTAATGAGTGGTTCGGGCAGCACTTGTTTTGGTTTGGCGCACAATCAAGAAGAAGCTGCTCGAGTGGCTGATGCCTTGCAACTCGAGCAGCCAAATTGGTGGGTCAGGGCAGCCTCAAACCTTTAAGATTTACTTGCTTTCGATTTCGACTTGCACCGCGTTAAATTGGGTGTTTTTGATTTCAAGCATCACAAATGGGCTGGTGATAACTTGTGAAACCATTCGGTCTGGGCTTGGTGACATGGTTTCGATCAGCAGATTAAGGATGTTTCCCTCGAGTGTGGCGCTTTTGTAACGAATGCTGTAGCCACCGGTTGGGCGTTGCCCTAAGAACACCGTGACCATACGGCTTTTGCTAAAATCTATTTTTGGGGCAGTTGGTAATGGGATTTGATTGCCAGCCACCATTTTCCATGTCTTTAGGAAATCGGCTTCGTTGTCATCGAATCGGGTCAATAAGTCACCTTGGTTGTAATCAGAATTGCTGCCCGTCTCGAGGGTCGAAATAATCGGAATGGTGATACTGGTGCTGATTGGGGTTGGCGGTTTTGGTGTCACTGGGATTGGGTTGGCTGGGGTGATTCCAGTCCCTGCCACTGGTTTGACAATCGCGGCGCTACGCGGCACACCGTACTGCACTGCCAAAACTGAGCGTTTGTAACTGCTTGGGGCTGGGTCTAAATTCAGTCTGATTTCTGCAACTTCGCTTTCTATCAAGGTCGCAAGCAACAATTCACCTTTTGGCGTTAAGTGTTTACTGAGTGCCAAAGCCTCTTCGCTCGAGAGTAAGCCAGCCCCCAACGGCGACAAACGCGGGGTGGGTTTGAATTGGGCAGCCTCTCCGACTTTGATATTGCGGGTAATCGTGAACCATTTTGAGCCATCAAAATAATAAACACTTTGCAGATTGCGTTTAGCCCGAACTTGAATTTGATCGCCAATAAATGAGCCTTCAAAGGCACTCTGGTTTTGAAGCTCGAGTTTTAAGGTGTTAGACCCATTGACTGCCAAGGTGCGTGGCACAACAAAACCATTTAAGGCAACGGTCACGGGTTTACTTAACTCGAGTCTGCCATTGTTCCAAAGCAGCGTTTGTGGGTCGCCGCTAAAAACCCCATAACGTTCGCTGGTCTTGGTGTTGTACAAGGAAATATCGGAAAAGGTGTAACTGCTACTGGCGGGTTGTTGTTGCCCAATAACACTTCCGAGTCCAAGGGCGGTAGCGATGGCTAAAAAGGGGAGTAGTGGTTTCATGAGTCATATCCTAATCTAGTTTGGGTTTAGTAGATGTGGATTCACTCATCAAATCCCAAGGTTTCTTTTAGTTAGGCGACTCAGTTCTCGAGCCAAGTCAATTGCAATTTGTTCAAAAACAATGCTTCCTGCGCTCCACTCGAGAAAATCTCATTAAATTGGGCTGGGCTGCATGTTCGCTCGATTTTTTTAGCGTAAACCCGTTCGAGTAAAGAAAGGTAATGTCCAACCGCATAATCTTTTGCCAACTCGAGCGGATTGGCAGACTCATCGGCGGGTAGAATCCCGTAGCCATGATTGCGACGATACAACCTGATTCGTTCGCCTTTGTGCCAAGTTCGTCCAGCTTCGAGCATTGCTTCATAGGCGGCTTCGCGTAATTTACTACGACTGGCTTGATATTCCTGAACAGTTTTTCGCAAACGCACCCGAGTGGCTAAGTCTCGAGCCACAAACCCTCGAGATTCAATTTTTCTGCAAGTCTCAAGGTAAATCTGACGAATTTTATCGGGCTTGTCATGCAGGGCTGCTTCAGCAATTTGCTGGGTAAAAAGCTGCATAACAGGTTCAAAACGGCTCGAGTGAAAATTCACACCACGCAACTGCACCGTGCCGTCGGTTCTTAAGAGCGCATAATTTTTAATGTCATGTGAAAGCATCGCGGGGTAAAGGTCATCAAATTCTAAAGTGATACCTTCGGGCAGAGAATCGGAAATGCTTTTAACCAAGGCTCGAGAAGTGGCTTCGGTCATTTTCGAGGCAAAGAAAACCCCATCTGTGTCGGCTTCTAGTAAATTTACATTGGCATCTCGCAGTTGCCCAATCACCTGCTCGAGAATATCTCTGCCCGTTTGTGTGATTTTATCGGCGGCGTGGCGGTCGGCGAACAAAGCCATTTGTCCAGCCCCCAAATAGCCATAAGCGCTGTTCAGTACAAGTTTTAAGGCGGAAGACATCGCATCGTGGTGGGTGTTTTTTGTTTCTTTTGACAAGCGCTTATGCTCGAGACGGCGTTCCAACATCTGTTTAACCAACGAAAGCAGCACACCAATTTCATCACAACTTGAGCCAATGTCAAAGGCTCGCATGATACTTGGGTAAAGGCTGGCAATATCGGCTTTGACTACGTTTTTAGCCAGTCCAGCGTAAAATAAAAAGACTGCTCCGCCCTCGTGTGGTTTTTCTAAGTACGCGCAATCAGAACTTGGTAAAGCCC
>JAYWHB010000281.1:0-4071 GCA_043777915.1 Deinococcales bacterium | reverse complement strand
CTTTTTTAATCGAAGATGATTATGCCCACGATTTCACGCTCGAGGGAGCAAAACCACGCCCCCTGATATTGGACGACACCGACGGCAGAATTGTCTATATTCGCAGCCTCACCAAGTCGGCTGCCCCAAGTTTACGGGTTGCTGCAATTGTTGCCAGAGGCGCAGTCAGTGAGCGCCTCAAAGCCCAACTTGCGATTTCAGAGATGTTTACCCCACAAGTGCTGCAACTGACCGCCCTCGAGTTGGTTGGCAGCCCAAGCTACTTGAAGCACTTAAAAGACCTGCGCCTCACCCTAAAAAAACGCCGCGATGTTCTGGTCACTGCTCTCGAGCAGCACGGCTATACTGTGCCGAAAATACCCAAAGGCGGCTTTGGCATCTGGCTGCCCTTGCCCTACGACGACCTCGAGTTTACCCAAAATGCACTGCGTAAAAATGTACAAATTGCGGTTGGTAGGGCGTGGTTTCCAGCCGAAAAAAGCGGCGAATTTGCCCGTCTGAGTTTTGCTGCATCCGATGAAACCGCCCTGCTTGAAGCGGTCAAACGATTAGGTGAAATTCGCTAAAAGCCAAGCTATAACTTTTTGGCTTGAGTTACCCGACTTAACTTATATTGGCGCGTGATACTTGATTTCAGCTTCGAGCTTGCTCAATCCCAAAAAGGCTTCTCGAGTCAGGTGCTTATGACTGCGCCACGGGCGGTATTCACGTTTGCCTTCCATCAGTCCGTAACCTCGCATTCCAAGTTCCAACCAGCGCACAGTCCTATGCTCGAGCAGGGCTTGTAGTGTCTCGAGGGCATGTTGATGGTCAGTGTCGCCGTATAGCCTTATGGCTCGAGTGTGGGTCAGATTTTCGGGGTACGGCTCGAGATTGCAGCCAAGTGGGTTTTCTACGTCTTGGTTTGGAATTGGCAGAGCAAAGACGAGGTAGGCATCGAGTTCTGTACCGTGGGTAAAACGTGGTTTCATATTTTTTTTCTCTCTAAGGTATTTAAGCTCAAGTGAGTTTGGATTAAGGCTTTAACGATAACGGGGTCAAATAAGTAATTGCTATGGGTTTCAATTTCTCCTAGGGCATCCTCGAGTGTCCAAGCGGGTTTGTATGGGCGTGGGCTAAGCAGGGCATCAAAGGTGTCGGCAACAGCCACAATTCTACCCATCAGTGGGATTTCTTCGCCGCGCAAACCAAGTGGATAGCCTGAACCATTCCAACGTTCATGATGGGTTAGGGCAATAATTCTTGCCATCTCGAGCAGGGGCGAACCGCTTCCTTCAAGCATTTGTGCGCCCAAAGCAGCGTGGGTTTGCATTAAAGTCCATTCTTCGCCATCTAAACCAGAAGGCTTAAAAAGAATCGAATCTGGGATGGCGATTTTACCAATGTCATGCAGCCGCGCCGCATAGCGTAAACGCTCGGTTTCTTCGGGGCTGATTCCCATATGGGTGGCAATTGCAGCCGCAATTTCTCCGACACGGCTGGTGTGCAAGGAGGTTTCGTTATCACGGAATTCGGCAACTCGAGCCAGACGTTCAAATAATTCTAAGCGCGTGGCTTCTAAACTGGCTTCGAGTTCGATGTTCCGCAGGCGCTCGAGCCGAGTTTCTAATTGGGCGCTTTTGACTTGGGTTTCTTCGACTTGAAACAGTACAGTGTTGATTTGCTGGGTCAGTAAACCAATTTCGTCGTGTCCGCGAACAGGTAAGCGGTGTTTGGCATCGCCCGAAATGGCAATTTGCCCGAGTTCTTGATAAACACTGGTTAATCTGGATAACAAGCCAAATTCGAGTAAGCCATAAATCAGAGCCGTGACCAAAATGCCCGTTAGGGTTAATGACCAACCTAAGCGCTCCAAGTATTCTCTGGCGGTTTGGTAAGTGGTGCGGTCAGTGCGAACCTCGAGCAGTAAAATTCCAGCCTTATTTGGCTTAGAAAGTAAGGTAAAACCATCTATGCTCTGGTTATTGACCGGCAAAAAGACATGCGGTTCGCTTTTGAGTAAGCGCTGGATGGCTGTTTGTTCCCCTTCACTAAACTCTTGGCTGGTTTTTTGGACAACTTTAATTTTAACTTGGGTTAATTCTGATAGTTTTTTCAGGGTTTCGATGTCCAATGCCCGTACCATTGTTAATTGTCCATTGGAAGGTCTGGGGTTACTCGAGGGGACAATAGCGGCTTGTGCCACAAAGTAGAGCTGCTCTTGATTGGAGACCAAACCACTTTCAATTTTGAATTCTCCCATGTACTGACGTGCCATCTGAGATTCTTGCCATAACCAATGTTTCGAGTTGATAAACATACCTAGTGCTTCAAAAGAAGCGCGGTATTGGTCGGCTTCAAGGCGTTGACGGGTCAGCAAGATACGGTCTCGTTTTTCAATCACAAAATACTCGAGCTTTAAGATTCCTAAATTAGAAGTTAAGTTGCGTTCGGCAAAACGTGGATTTGTTCCCAACACATACTCGTAAGCCTCATCAAAAACCGCCCAGTCAAGGGTGGTCGTCTCGAGTTGCCGTAATTCGCTAATCACGGCATTTTTGGCTCGGGTTAAGTTACGGCTTAAGTCTTTTGCCTCGAGTTCGAGGGCTGCGCCAATGGTGCGTTGCCCAAGTAACACATAAACCGTCAGCATCAAAATAAAAACGCAGATGCTGACGGTTAGAATGGTTTTGAGGCGCAAGTTCACTGTGTCTTATTGTAGCCTAATTGTTTCATTTCCGAAGTACAACTTGTTCAGTCGCCAATGTGCAAATGTTCAGTTGCCAATGTTGTAACTTGTTCAGTCACCAAAGACTTCAAGCATTTGTTGTTGCTTGGCGGCTTGAGCATCAATACCTTTGGATTTGCGTCTGCCGTACACAGCCAAGTACAAGGCTGGAATCACAAAAAGGGTCAGTAGGGTACTGGCGGTCAATCCACCAATCACAGTTAAAGCCAGTGGTTTACCAACAATCCCAGAGCTTGCGCCAAATAACTCGAGGGCAGCTGGGGCAAGTGCCAGAATTGTGGTCATGGCGGTCATGACAATCGGACGAACCCGTCTCGAGCCACCTTCGATAATGGCTTTGCGTAATTCCATGCCTTTTGCTTGCAGGTTGTCCACCAAGTCAATCAACACAATCGCGTTGGTCACAACAATCCCGACCAGTAACAAGAACCCGAAGAAGACGGCTAAGTCAATGGGCGTTTGGGTAATAAAGAGCAGTGGGAACGCGCCAATCACGACCAATGGAATCGAAGCCAAGAGTAAAAACGGGGTTAATAAACTGCGGAAGGTCGCCACCATAATCACGTAGACCAAAGCAATCGCGGCTAGAATTGCCACGCCAAGGGCTTGGAATGATTCGGCTTGGGCGGCACTGACTCCACCGATTTTCCAAGTTGCGCCTTCGGGCAGAGTCAGGGCAGTGATAGCTTCGCGTAATTTTGTGGTGCTTGCCCCAACGTTATTTCCGGCTGGTTCGGCAGTCACAATGGCAGTGCGTTCGCCATCTATACGGCGCACACTCGAGGGCGCGGGTTCTTGGGTGACGGTGGCAATTTCGGATAAACGAATGCTATCGCCACCAGAAATCGGACGGAGTTTTAATTGTTTTAACTGCTCTAAGGTGTCAAACGAACCACGAGGGGCAGTTAAAAAGACTTCGACGGCACGGTCATCCACACTTAAACTGATGCTCTGAGCGCCTTGTAAGGCTTGGCGCACTGTGCCGCCAACTGCCACGGGGATAATGCCTTTTTCGTATGCCTTTTTCTGGTCTACCCGCACCACAAATTCTGGATTGACCGCATCAAGGTTGCTCGAGCCGTTGCGAACCTCTGGAACTTTTGCTACGGCTGCCAGCACTTGTTCGGTGGCAGCCCGCAAGGTTTTATTGTCGCCAGCTTGGATTTGCACTTCTAAGTTTTGGGAAAAACCACCGCCGCCAGCCCCAGCTTGGACACTTAAAGTGGTGTTCGGTACAACCCCCTTGAGGGTTGTCTCGAGCAGAGGCACAAGGACTTTACGAATGTTGATTTTTCTACCGTTCTCTTCGCCCGGCAGCACTGTAAACGAAGCACTCGAAGATG
>JAYWHB010000280.1:0-4078 GCA_043777915.1 Deinococcales bacterium | reverse complement strand
TTCTTGACCCCTACAACAGCACCTTCGGGCTTGGGTCGCTTGAAGCTCGTTACCCTCATCCCGCCAAACAGCGCGGGAGAGGGTTGTTCGGTTTGTTTTGTCGTTCCAGATTCGGGATAAAAAAAGAAAAAAACACTGCCAAAAAACCCCCTCTTTTCGAGGGGGTCAGCGCGGAGCGCTGGGGGGAGTGCGTAAGAGTTCGCTTCTTCTGTTAAACCCTTAGAATTTTTTTTATATACAAACACTCTTCCTCTTCCTTTGGAGAATCATGAAAAAAAGCATCAGTGTGGCACTTATTGGCGCAGGACGTATGGGTTTAACCCATGCACAAACACTTGGCAACATTGCAACCGCTCAGGTTTTGGTGGTTGCTGACGCAAACTTAGAAGCGGCTGAACGTGGCAAGCAAGCGGCTCGAGCCGAACGTGCCTCGAGTGATATTGAAGCCGCTATGAACGACCCGAGCGTCGAAGCAGTGATGATTGTCACGCCGACCGATACCCATGCAAATCTGATTCAAATGGCAGCCAAGGCGGGCAAGGCAATTTGGTGCGAAAAACCAATTGCTTTAACGCTCGAGGAAACTCAAAAAACCTTAAAAGTTGTCGAAGATGCTGGCGTACCCTGTCAGATTGGTTTCCAGCGTCGTTTTGACCCGGGCTATATTCGGGCAAAGGAACTGATTGAAGCGGGTAAACTCGGCAAGCTCGAGACCTTCAGGTCTTTGGGGCGTGATACTTACTTGCCAAATCCTGTGCATATTCGCCCCGGTGGTGGAACGTTTTTGGACATGACGGTGCATGACTTTGACCTTGCGCGGTTCTTGATTGGCGAAGTGACCGAAGTCAGCGCTTGGGGGACGGTATTAGCACACGAAATGTTTACCGAAGCCGAAGACTGCGACACGGCTGTATGTATGTTGCGTTTTGAAAATGGAGTGCTGGGCGTGGTGGAGTCGGCGCGGCATTCTAACTGGGGTTATGATATTCGCACCGAAGTAGCTGGTTCAGAAGGCAAAGTGGTAATTGAAGCACCACATAAGACCCCAATCCAGCATTTTACGGGTTTTCAAAATCACACCGATGTTTACATGAGTTTCCCAGACCGTTTTGCCGATGCCTACCGCTTACAAATGGAAGCCTTTTTTGCAGCACTCTTAAGTGGGCAAACCCCAAGCCCAAGTCCAAAAGATGCCCTCGAGACCCTAAAAATCTGTTTAGCCGCCAAACAAAGCTGGCAACAAGGTAAACCAATTAAGGTACAAGAGGCGATATGAAACGTGTAGCAATTGTTGGGGCTGGGCGCATGGGCTGGATTTTTGCTCGAGCCGTTCATTCTTTACTTGGCTTGGCTCAAGTCGAGTATGTGATTAGTCGTTCGGAAAAAAGCGCTAAGGAAATGGGCGAGTTTTTTAATTGCCCGTATTCCACCAATCTTTTAGATGCGCTCCCAAAGGTGGATGCCGTCATCATTGCCGCCGCCACACCTGCTCATAAGGACTTAGCTATCGCTTGTATCAAAGCAGGTAAACCGTTTTTTATTGAAAAACCAATTGCCGATTCACTCGAGAACGGGCGTTTAATCCTACAAGCCCTGCAAGAAAATCCTGTGCCGAACATGGTTGGTTTTCAGCGTCGTTTTGACCCTGCGTATGTTCAAGCCAAAGAACACCTTAAAAACCTTGGTAATCTCGAGATTTTTCGTTCGATTTCTCGTGACCCAAACATGGATTCTTCAAGCCTCGAGTTTCACCTTAGCAGTGGAGGTTTAATCGTGGATTTGGGGGTACATGACATGGATTTAGCCCGTTGGCTGATTGGCGAAGTGGCTGAGGTTCAAGCCCTTGGTGGGGCGCTAACCGACCCGAGTTTAGCAAAGCACAATCTGCACGATACCGCCGTGGCGATTCTGCGTTTTGAATGCGGTGCATTCGGCACAATTGAAATGGCAAGGAGTACAGCCTATGGTCATGAAGTACGCACCGAAGTGCTAGGTTCAAAAGGAAAAATCAGCATCGAACGAGACCAGCGCGGCGACTTAAGAACTTACGGCGCAAATGGCGGGAATTTTGATCGTCCAAGGGGATTTGAAGAGCGCTTTGCCCAAGCCTACTTGTGCGAAATTCAGGCTTTTATCACTGGTTTGCTCGAGTCAACAACCCTGATGCCAGATGTTAAAGACGGTTGGTATTCGCTTCGTTTAGCCATGGCAGCCCAAGCCGCCTTAGAATCTGGAACGACCATTCAAGTCAGTCAATTTGGAGGACAACCATGAGTAAAACCATTCGCTTAACCGTATCCCAAGCCGTGATTAAATTCTTAGCGGTACAATTTTCTGAACGCGACGGCACAAAAATGCGACTTATCCCCGGGGTGTGGGGTATTTTTGGACATGGCAATGTGGCTGGGCTTGGGCAGGCACTCGAGGAATACGGCGACGAACTTGACATGCCGACTTACCGCCCGCAAAACGAACAAGCCATGGTGCATTTGGCAGCCGCCTATGCCAAACATACCAACCGCATGAGTACCTATGCTTGTACTGCCTCCATCGGACCGGGTTCGACCAATATGCTCACCAGTGCGGCTGGCGCAACCATTAACCGTTTACCTGTGCTGCTGCTGCCTTCGGATTACTTTGCCAATACCCTACCCAATCCTGTTTTGCAGCAACTCGAGCATCCAATCGAAATGGACAGCAGTGTCAATGACACCTTTAGGCTGGTCAGTCGGTTTTATACCCGTATCACTCGAGCCGAACAGCTTCTTAGCGCCTTACCCGAAGCCATGCGAGTCCTGACTGACCCCGCCGAAACTGGCGCAGTGACCATCTCGTTGCCCGAGGATGTGCAAACCGAAGCCTTTGACTTCCCAATCGAACTTTTTGCGCCTCGTACTTGGCGAATTCGTCGTCCAGTTCCCGAACCAGAGGTACTTGAGGCAGTCATCAAAAAAATCAAAAAAGCCAAGCGCCCGTTAATTATTGCGGGGGGTGGCGTGATGTACGCCGAAGCCAACGCTGCACTGGCTGAGTTTGCCTTGCGCTACGGTATTCCCGTCTGCGAATCGCAAGCTGGAAAAGGGGCTATCCCTTGGAATCACCCGATGAATGTCGGCGCAGTTGGTTCTTCGGGTGGACTGGCAGCCAATTTGCTGGCTCGAGATGCTGACCTTGTAATTGCAATTGGTACACGCCTAGCCGATTTTGTGACCGCTTCTAAAACGGCTTTTCAAAACGAAAATGTTGAGGTTATTGGCTTAAATGTCGTGGCAATGGACGCGGCTAAACTAGCTGGAACAAGTTTAATAGCGGATGCAAAACGCGGACTCGAGGCGATACACGAGGCACTCGAGGGCTATAAAGGCACAAGTGCCAGCTACCAAAAAGAAATTGCCGCCCATAAACTCGAGTGGGAGAAAATTGTGACTGGCTACCGCACTCCAGACTCGAGCCAAACGCATTTGTCGCAAACCGCCGTGATTGGCATGGTGAACGATGCTGTGGGTGGAGATGCGACGGTAATTTGTGCGGCGGGCAGTCTGCCGGGCGATTTACTCAAACTCTGGCGACCTTTGAGCGAAAAAGCCTACCATGTTGAATACGGTTTTTCTTGTATGGGTTATGAAATTCCAGCCGCTTTAGGGGTTAAACTTGCCGACCCAAAACGCAATGTGGTTGTTTTTATTGGCGACGGCACATACTTAATGATGAATTCCGAAATTGTTACGGCTGTTGCCGAAGGCTTAGATTTCACAATGATTTTGGTGGACAACAAGGGTTATGGTTCAATTCGGCGCTTACAAATGGAAACTGGTTCGCCTTCGTTTAACAACGAATTACGCCACCGAAACAGCAAAACTGGGCGCACCGATGGAAAACCCGTAATCGTGGATTTTGTTAAACACACCCAAAGCATGGGCGCAACCTCTTGGTACGCCGACACATACACAAAACTCGAGAACGCGCTTTTAGAAGCCAGTCAAACCAAAGGCGTAAAAGCCATTATTGTTCCTGTCAGTCTCGAGGAAAGCGCCAGAGGTTTTGAGAGTTGGTGGGACGCACCGATAGCCGCCGTCTC
>JAYWHB010000279.1:0-4092 GCA_043777915.1 Deinococcales bacterium | reverse complement strand
ATGCTTGGGGGGTGATTGGAGACCGTAAACCCATTATTGTTAGGATAAAATTTAACGCCAGTGTCAGGCGTTGGCTCGAGCATCGGCGCTTACCAGGGGTATTAAGGGTTGAAAGTGATGATGATAACAATTTAATCATGACGATTCAGACAGGGGTCAACAACGCGGGTGTACCCGTTGAACTGATGCCCTTTATTCGTGGTTGGGGCGCAAATGTTGAAATTCTTGAGCCACTCTTTCTACGTGAAATTTGGTTAAACGATGCTCGAGCCGTGGTTGAAAAATTTGGAGGTGCATAGTGTTATCTGAAGCTGCACGGGCGTTATGGGCGAAATCAAATCCGCGTCATGAACTTTGGCGACATTTACTGGACATTGCTGCTGTTGCTCGGGCTTTGATACCAATTTTCTGGAAAAACCCACCCATTCCTGAACGTTGGTTATGGTTTTTGGTTGCTCTTCATGATATTGGTAAAGCAGATGTACTGTTTCAGAAAAAAGCCCCAGAAGCTATTGCAGAAATCCTTGAAGAAATGGGCTTTTTTATTGGGTTTGATGAAGCTAAATCAAGGGGATTTAGGCATGAAGCCCGTTCTGCTGAGTGGCTAGAAACTTTTCTAAAAAATAAAAGCTGGGATTCTCAAGCCAGAAACCCAATAATTTGTGCAATTCGTGGACATCATGGCGATTTTGATGCAAATGCTCCAATGGACGAACTACATAAAAAGTGGAATCCTTTGCGTGAAAACTTAGCTGAACTGCTCGAGGGTGTTTTGCAACCCGAATCAACCTTTTCGCCTAAAATCTTTGATGACGCAAGTGCTGTTGGCTTGATGCTTTCTGGTTTAATTGTTCTATCAGATTGGATTGCTTCCAATGAAGATTTTTATGAAAAGCTCGAGAAAACTGATGATCCAGAACTATATTTTGAAAATGCTTATGCAAGTGCGAGGCAATTAGTTGACGATTTGCATTTTGAATCAGGTTCTGCACTATCCAGAAAACAACCACCACTAACATTCAAGGATGTCTGGCAAAAAGTAGACCATCTACGCCCGTCACAAATTACTTTGCAGGAAAATATTTTATTTGGTCTTGCACCTGGACTTGCCATCATTGAAGCCCCGATGGGTGAAGGTAAGACCGAGGGTGCTGTATATTTGGCAGAAGAGTGGAATCGGCAGAATGAAACCAGTGGTTTATATTTTGCCTTGCCAACAATGGCAACCAGCAATCAAATGTTTGCTAGGTACAGCGAATACTTGGCAATTCGTTCTCCTAAATTTGGTAAACCGCGTTTGACACATGGTATGGCGTGGCTTTTGGGTGATGATTTGCCAAATGCCCCAGAAACTGGTGAGCCAAATAATGATGCCCCAAGTGCTGATGAACTCGAGCGCATACGAATGTGGTTTGCTCCTAGTAAACGAGCCTTACTTGCACCTGAAGGCGTTGGAACAGTTGACCAAGCACTGATGTCGGCACTAAAAGTCAAACATGGTTTCTTACGTTTATTTGGATTATCCCGAAAAGTCTTAATTATTGACGAAGTTCATGCGTATGACGCATATATGCAAACCATTTTGCAACGCCTCCTAAAATGGTGCAAGGCGCTTGGGATTCCCGTCATTTTGCTGTCGGCAACGCTTTCAAGTCAGCAAAAACAAGGTTTGATTCAAGCTTACTCTAGTATAGATTTTTCACCTACAGAAAATCCCGAACCTTATCCGCTTCTGACTTTTGCACCGCTTGTAGGGAAACCATTTTGCGTACCTGTGACCCATACCTATGAGCAAAAAACAATAAAAATTGTTTCCGAATGGGGGTTGCTCGAAGATCATGAGCGAACAGCCACAAAAGCAGCCGCTTTGGTTAAAAATGGTGGTTGTTTGTGTGTGCTGGTTAATACCGTGTCTCGAGCGCAAAACACCTTTAGAGAATTAAAAAAACTTCGAGACGAAAATGGGAATCTACTTTTTTTGGAAGAAGAACTCTTCTTATTTCATGCCCGATTCACAGCCAGAAAACGTGATGAAATAGAAAAATCTGTACTTGGTTATTTTGGTCCGAATAAAGACAAAACCCAAGCAAATCCAGCACGACCCAGACGGGCAATACTTGTGGCAACCCAAGTCGTAGAACAATCCTTAGATGTCTGCTTTGATGTCATGCTGACAGACCTTGCACCAATTGATTTAATACTTCAACGTGCAGGAAGGCTTCATCGTCATATGGTCAATCCACGTTATGAACATAAAGAACCCGTGCTTTATATTTCTTTGCCGCCACCTGAAACACCCCTCAAGTTTGGACGTGTGGAACTCAAGCGCAGCAAAGACGGGAACTGGCGCGGTGTTTATGACCGTGCCACCTTGATTAAAACGCTCATACTACTGAAAGCCGAAGAAGTAAAACTGCCCAAAGATTTTAGAAGACTGATTCAATTTGTATATGATGCTACGACGGTAACTGATCCAGCCCTAGAAACAGAGATTCAAATAGCATTGACTACTCGGACACAACGTACACAAGAATACGAAGCTCAGGCAAACACAAATCTGATACCGACCCCAGACCCAATCGTATTCACCTACGGGCAGACTACAAATGCCAAAGACGAAGCCGAGGAAGGACAAGAAAAAAGCTATTTCCGAGCGCAAACCCGTTTAGGTGATGACTCTCGAGCCGTGTTTGTGCTGACTGAGCAGCGACTGATTAACGCTTTTAGAAATGCTTGCAAAGTAACTCGAGAAAATCGCCAAAAACGAAGTGAGGCATTTGCAGAGGGAAACGAACCTCCAAAGCGGTATCAACCGAAATTCGGTTTTCTAAAAGAGTTGTTCTGGCAAAAAGCCAATGTGCCAGCTTGGTGGCTTACTGCTGAAGCACAAGACGGCTTTGAAGAATTCATTTTGTACAACCAAAAGCAGGAGGACAATGGAGAAATCACACGTTTGAGATGGTTACAAAGCCATGCGGTCATTATTGCCCCAGATGGTCAGTGGTGCGGCACAATCAACAATAAGCCCATAACGTTACGAGTAGACCCGGTGCTAGGTTTGTTACTCGAGAATGAAACAGTAGAAAACCACGAAGGAGCAGAAGGCGCATGAGCAAACCTAGTTTTGATGTCAGCAAAGAGCCGTGTATCCCAGTGATTCGAGAAGGCGTACTCGAGTACGTTTCACTTCGGGATGCCCTTGTCAATGCACATGAATACCTCGAGATTCAAAACCCGCTTCTGACCGTTGAATTTGGACTGTACCGATTACTCATCGCACTCATGGGCGATATTTTCTTTGTTGAACAAGGAAAAAGCCTGAACACAGTGCATTTGGGTGAATTACTGAACCAAGGGAAATTTAACGCGACCCGAATAGATGAATACTTTGCGAAGTATGCGGGGGCAGAAGAAAATAGATTTGATTTGTTTAGTGAAACTCATCCATTTCTTCAACAAGCAGGCATGGGTGGAAAAGATAAGCCACTTGCTGGTTTGTTTCACCCTTTACCCTCTGGGACAAACGCAACGCATTTTCACCATGATGCAGAGGAAAACTTTGCAGTTTCCCCAATGGCTGGCTTTTGGCTCTTAACAACAATTGCGCCATTCATGACGGCTGGTGGCGCTGGCTTATCCCCTTCTATCAATGGCGCTCCACCTATTTATGTTCTCATTCGAGGTGTAAATTTATTTCAAACACTGTGCTTAAATTTTTGTACCATCCCACTTGATGTTGAACCCTTGGCAAATGATATTCCCGCGTGGCGCTCGAATCAGGAGGCAGGTTCTGAAAAGGCAGGTTCTGGGTATCTCGAGGCTTTGACATGGCGACCTAGACAGGTTCAATACAAACCTGATATGGCTGGAAAGTGTTCGATACTGGGTGTAGAAGCGCCCATACTTATTCGCCATATGCGATTTGTTGCTGGCGATAGTACCCGTTTTGATTGGCGTGACCCTAACTGTGCTTACCGATTTACAGATGATGGTTCAATTGTTTTTCGTGTTCGAGAAGGTCGAGTTCTATGGCGTGACACCGCACCTCTGACATTGCAAAAAAGTGAGAAGAAAATAGCTGCCCGACCAAAA
>JAYWHB010000278.1:0-4107 GCA_043777915.1 Deinococcales bacterium | reverse complement strand
ATAAAAGTGTGCCATCGTCTGACTGGGCAAAAGATATGATAAAACTGGTAAGTGCAATCAGCAGCGCAAAAACGCGCATGGTTTGGTTCAACATTGTTTCTCCTAAAGACCGAGCGAACTCGGGGTTGCAGCTTGGATTTTGCATGAATGGGCAAATCCTTAAGAACTCGAGCCAAGAAAAAGCTGCTCGGCTGTCTGAGGGAGTTTAGGGAGTAGTTTTAAGCGTGTTCTGAGAAAACGAGCGTTTTTCTCTCATTTTTTTATTAACTTTATGGCAAACTCGAGTCCAAAAAAGCGATTAAATACCTTTCGTATCGGGTTTCAATTCTGAGAGAAGTGCCAAGAGAATCGGCTCTTTTCTCATTTCGCAGTTTCAATCACTCCAAAGTTTTCATAAACAAAAGCACAAGATATAGAATTAGATTTACAGTACATACTATATGTAGAATCAACTTTGAGGGGATGTTCGTCTCGAGCCACAAATGCTAAAGTTTTTTATAAGAAATTGGTCTAGGAATAAAGGAGTTCATCATGATTTTAAGACGTTTATACGAAATCAGTGCCTATCTAACCGTCGCTTTGGCACTGTTTTGCTTGGTCTCTGGTTTTATCAATGCTGTATCAGGTAAAGGTGCAGAATCGCTGGTTCTTGGTGTTGTCTTAGCTGCTTTTGTCGGCGTGTGTGGTTTTGTCATCCGCGAGTTTGCTTTATCTGGCGAGAAAAAAGGGCAGACTTATGTCGGTGTTGCCGAGAAAAGCGAAATCATGAAAGCCGAATCCTTAGCCCGTAAACCACAAAAAGTGGTTGTTAAAAGCTAAATCGGTCTTGTCTTAGATGGGTTTACTTATTTGTAAGCTCGTATGATTTTTTGGTGATACATGAATATTTACTTAATACTGGCGGTACTTGTGGCTGTTTTTTTTGCCATTGCCCTTTATTACGCCCTAAAGTTTCCCAGTGGCAAATGGTTCAGCACCCGCCGCGACAAATTACTGCGTAAAACAGGACCAACTGCCGAAGCGATACTCGAGAACTTAAATGTGCGTTTTTTAAGTCGGGCTGGCGGACAACCCCGTTTAATGCTAAACGCGGTGTACGGCTATCAAGTCAAGGAAGCCAAGTACCAAATAACCCTGCCTTTTGAAAGCGCTAAACTGCCAGACTCGAGCATTAAAAATGCCATGACCACCCAAGAATTTGAACGTGAAATCCCCGAACAACTTGAACTCGAGAGTGGCTTAAAACTCGAGGGGCGCGAAAGCATTAAGCACTATTTTCTGGAATTGCTGCGCCAAAAAAGCCCCAGCGTAACCGTGATTTACGATAAGCACAGCCCAAGTGTCAGCACCGTCCGTGATTGGCGCTGACCTCAAAAATACCCGAGAAGAATAATAGGAAATAGCTAGAAGCTAATTTAATGTAATTCGCATGGCGCGGTCTAAAAGCTCGAGCGTGGCGTTTTTCCATTCAAACTTGAAATTATCATGATGCACCCGCAAATCTGCGACACGATTAACGGCTGGCGCATTGGGTAATTTGACATAGGTTTGGGTAATCATCAATGGATTTTCTGCGCCAAATGTTAAACACGGCAAATCCTCGAGTTCAAAAGAGCCTTTGGCATCGCCTAAACGCAAGTAACGGCTGTGCAGCACTTCGCCAGCCTCGAGCAATTCCATATTCATCGGGTCAAAACCTTGGGGTTGAAGTGGGGTTTTAGACCTAATTTCAAGCATAAATCCGTAGCCATCAAAAAACTCGGCGCGTTTGGCTTCACGCATCTGTTTAAGCGTTTCGATGTCTTGCCTAGCGCGTTCGCGTTCATACTCGAGAATCGAGAAGGTTAAAGGGCGTTCTGGCGCAGTTTTCGCCACAGTTTTTAAGAGATTATCTGGATATTCGCCACCCAATTCCCGAATTTGCTGCGGTGCAAAACGGGTCAGTAATTCAATCCAAGCCCGCCCAATCACGTAAGCTCGGCGGCGTATTTCGTTGGGAGCAAAATCATCTTCGGGCAGTTCCAGGGCTTGGTTCATCACTCGACCTTCGACAAAACAAGCTGTACCTTCGATGCGTTCTAATTCTCGTTCAAAAACGCGGTGTTTCTCCTCGAGTTTGGCAAAACGCGAAGCTCGGGCTTTTAAGGCGGCTCTTGCCCAGCCTAGGTCTTGTTGGGCGATGGCTCGAGATAAGGCACGGGTTTCAAGGCGGCGCAGTGCCAGAAGGTCGGTCTCGAGCATTGGATAGGACAGTAAATCCAGTTCGTTGGCACTCCAACGCGGATACTGCATGTTTTGGTACACATGAAAGGCTTCATGGATGGCAAGCCCAGCCGCCGTTTGGCTATCCACATTTTGTGCCATGACGGTTGCAACTGGTAAAAACTCGAGTGTCCCAGTGCTGTTGCCAATAATGGTTTCGGCACGTCCTTCCATCACATACCAATCCCATTCGGGTTCAAACGGGGCTGGTGGATTTGGATGATTAAAGGCATAAGTACGAGTTCCATCCCAAACCAGCAGTGGAATCTCGAGTGGGGCAAAACCCGCCCAGAGTGGCTTACGGCACATCTCGAGATGGATGGTGTGAAAAGTGTCGGGGTCAAACATTAAGTACAGTCTACGGGTTTTGAGATTTTGGTGTAAGCGCTTGTGGTGTTTCTTAATTGTAAAATCAAACTTGACAAATACTAAGTTTTGTTTTACATTATTTATAGCAGTATCAAAAGGAGTATTCATGGACCCATTTCGTCAACGCATCGAAAACCTCTTACGTCAAGGCAAAATCAGCCCTGGAGAAGCCAATAAACTGATTCGCGCCCTCGAGCCAACCGGAGAAACCACCTCCGAAGCCCTGACTGGCAGCAACCCTGTACCACCGCCACCCAAAATTCAAGTTGTTGCCCCGCCACCGCCAATGCCTGTTGCACCACCCCCACAACCAGTCACACCGCCACCAGCCCCTAAAATCGAAGTGACTGTTACCCCAGCAAAACCAAGTGTTCAAACCAGTGTCCGTAGTCAAGCCACCTTGTCTGGCAACATCCAAAAGCTCGAAATCAGTGCTAACAGTGGCGACATTAACGTCACGGGCGTGGCTGGTTTAAGCCAAATCGAAGCCAGCGTCAAAAACGGCACACTCGAGACCACCAACGCTAACGGTTCAGCCCGAATTTTTGCCCACGGCAACTTAGATGACCCCACCGAAATTGGCTGGCTGAACACCGTGATTAAAACCATTGGACGCGCCCTGCCGATTCAACTCGAGGTACGAGTCCCACAAGAACTGGCGCACCTCGAAGTCAACCTTGTGGCTGGCGAACTCGATATTATCGGCGTACACGGAAAAGTCGAACTCGACATCAGTGCTGGAGATGTTACCCTCGAAGGAGCAACGAGTTTTATGGTCAACGCCAAAGCTGGTGACATTAAAATCAAAACCAAACTCGAGAACGGCGAATCGAGCGTTAAAGCCTTGGCTGGCGATGTCAAAGTTCAACTGCTGGCTGGCTCGAGTGTCGCCTTAAGTGCCAGTGTCAGTGCTGGTGATGTCAGCGCACGCGGCTTTATTCTCACCCAAACCGAAAAGAAATTGGTCGGCGGCAGCCTAGAAGGCAGACTCGGTGCGGCTCGAGCCAAACTGAACTGCACCCTGATGGCAGGCGACTTAGACATCCTTGCTATAGACGGCACAAGTCAGTAAGAAGAGGCAACAAGGCAAGGGCAAAAGGGGATGCGTTTTCCTCTTTTATCTTTTATCTTTCCTCAAAAAGCCCTAGGAGGCATACCATGAGCGAAATTGAACGTGTGTTACAACTGGCGAAAGAAGGCAAAATCTCTAAAGATGATGCGGTTAAATTACTGCAAGCCTTATCGGGTAGCCTCAAAAAACTCCCCGAAAGCACATGGGAACGCCTTTTTGCAATGATGGATGAAGGCATGAGTGCCGATGCGCTTGCCCAAGTTCTCGAAGCGGGTGAAGAAGACGAAGAACCAAAGCGTTTCCGAACGGGTGTGATGATTAACGGCAAAGATGTCGGCAGAATTGTCGAAGATGCCCTGTCTCGAGCCGGAGTCAGCACAGGCGGCAAATGGAAAGGAAAATGG
>JAYWHB010000277.1:0-4108 GCA_043777915.1 Deinococcales bacterium | reverse complement strand
CTCGCTATGCAGATTAACGAAGCGATTCAAGAACTTGGTAAGTATGCACCTGTCAAAAGTGCCACTATTTTTGGTGGTGTACCAATGAAAGGACAAGTTCAGGCTTTTGAGCGCGGCATAGATATTCTGATTGCCACTCCGGGGCGTTTGATGGATCACTTTCAGTACAACTACGCCAAGTTAAACAGTCTCGAGGTGCTGGTTTTTGATGAAGCTGACCGAATGCTCGACATGGGGTTTTTACCAAGCATCAAAAAGATTTTGCAGCACATCCCTAAACCGCAACAAACCCTGTTTTTTTCGGCAACCATGCCCAGCCAAATTGGACAACTGGCAAAGGATTTACTGAACCGCCCAATTACCCTAAATGTCGAGCGCCAAGCCAAACCCGCCACAGGCATCACCCAATCTTCGTTTCCTGTGCCACAAAGCCTTAAGCCAGCCTTACTGCTCGAGTTACTGGCACAAAACCCTATCGAAAGTGCGATTGTCTTTACCCGCACCAAGCACCGCGCCAATGGTCTACAAAAATACCTTGCCAGTTATGGGGTTAATTGCGAACGGATTCATGGCAACCGCAGTCAATCGCAACGCACCGAAGCGCTTAAAGGCTTTAAGTCTGGTAAGTACCGAGTTTTGGTCGCCACCGATATTGCGGCTCGCGGCATAGATGTCCAAGACCTCGAGTATGTGATTAACTTTGATGTCCCAGCCATCCCCGAAGATTATATTCACCGTGTCGGACGAACTGCCCGAGCCGAACGAACTGGCGAAGCCCTGACTTTTTTTAGCAAAGAAGAAGAAAGCCAGTTATTTGATATAGAACGTGCCATTGGACAAAAATTGCCGCGTGAATGGGTGGATGGATTTAATTACAAAGCGGTAGGCGAAAAAATGACCGTAGACCGAGGTGATACCCGCCAAGGCGACCCGCGCCGCAATGCCCCACGGCGCTCACCACAGCCTGCTCGAGCAGGTTCAACCCAGCCACGCAGTACCGCCACCACCCAACAAGGCGTTGGCAAACCGCGCAGCGAACACCCGCGCCCCTCGAGCATCAGACGTGATTCAAGCCGAGGACGCGGCAACAGCCGTTAATTTTCCGAGTTCAACTGGAATTTCACCGATTTCACGTTCAAATGTTTGTTTGGCTCGAGTTACCGTCTGCGAAGTTCGGTACGCATCATCGGCAATCACTTCAAGGTAGCGCTCTAAAATCCCAATGTCCAAAGGCTCGAGGTAGTGTAATTTCTCGAGCAGATTGGCATTGGGAGTTTCAAAACTGGTTTTGATAACAGTATCTCTGAAGTTCTGCCATAACTGAGCGCGGATGATTTCGGCATCGGCAACATCTATGCCTTGTAAAAAACTGCCTTTGTACCAGCCCAAAGCCGCATCAAAATCCAAATTCTCGAGGGCTGCTAAGAAAAACACCACATCGGCTTTAAGGTTCTGGAGTTCGTAAACCCCGTAATGGTTATGAATGGTCGCCGCATCGCCAAGGGCATCGCGTAAGCGTTTGATGCTGACCCTGAATTTACCTTCGCTGGATTCAGGGCTTTCATCTTGCCAAATTTCATCTATCAGTTGTGCTTTAGAGATACTTGGACCACCCTCGCTCAAGTACGCAACCAACAACACCGCCAGTAAATCGCGGACTTTCGAGGCTCGCCAAGGGGTGGCTAAACCATCCTGCTCGAGACCGAAGACTCCAAAGGTACGAAGGTATGAACGAACAGGCGTATTTGGGGTATCCACAAGAGGTTCCCCAAAAGACTGCATGGCGTTTGGGAATAACCGTTCAAAGACGACAGCATGTCCGCGTGCTTGATTGGTTTTTAAGACCGCCAAGGCTTCTTTACCGATTTTTTTGGCAAGCTCTGGTTGCTCGAGAAACCAGTAAATAATGGCTTGACCGAGGCGCATCTCGGCTTTTAGGCACCGATTACCCATCGAAGCACCGTGTTCTTGTGCCAACTGACTTTGCTTGAGGGCGGTTGGCAGTTGCCCTAAACCCAAGTAAGCAACGGCTAACCGGTGATGATGTTCGGCTAATCCATCTGGTGGGTACATTGAGACTTGAACTTGGGAATAGAACTCGAGTGCCTTAGAGAATTCGCCAATGTTCAGGTACATTTCCCCTGCTTGGGAATGCCAGCTATAGAGCTTTTCAGGGGCTTTGGCAAGTTCGGAGTTAAAAAAGGCATGGACGAATTCGGTATTGCCATGAATTGACTCGAGATAAGCCTCAAAGAAACGGGTATTACCGACTTGAATTGGGTAATTGGCTTCTTGAAACAATTCGATACTTTTTTGTATAAAATCCCGACCTGAATCTAACCGAAGCATCGCAAATTCTGGTGAACTTGCAAAGGAATAGGCTGCGGCGATTTGCATGGGGTTCTTTGTGGCTTGGGCATAACGTAAAGCTGCTCTGAACATCTGACTGGCTTTTGGATAATTGCCTTGCATCAGGTACGCCAAGCCTAAATCATTGTGCATTTCGGCTAAACGCTCGACTGACCCAAATTCCTTGGTTAATTGCAAGGCTTCCTGCATCAATGCTTCGGCTTGCACATGGTCTGCGCTTTGAGTCAGGGCAATCCCCTTTTTGCTTAAAATAATCATTAAGTGCCGTGGTGTTGAGCATTTCCGAGCCGAAATTTCGGCTTGCTCGAGCATTTCCAATTGTTTTTTGAGGTCGCTTTGATAGTAATAAAAACGCTGCCATTCGATAAAAAGTAAGGTCTTATCGGTCTCGTCGGCTGGATCAAGGCTGTGCAGAATTTCTTCGGCTTGTAAAAACTGCCCTTTATTGATGTACATTCGTACCAGATGAAACCCAATACGGCTACGAATCGGTTCTGGGTGTTGCAAAAATCCTTGCTTAGCACTTTCAAAAGCTGCCTCGCGTTGCCCAACATAATCAAGGGCGTAAACGCGGTGCAAGGCAACTTCGGCAGAATGATCGTCTTTTGTAACCTCGAGAATGGTTTCTAATTGACCCAATTCTCGCAGTGCCATCAGATATGTCAGAAAAACCTTTGGATTTTGATTCTCGAGCAATAAAAATTGGGCTTCGGTCACGACCTGCTGATAATTGTAAACCGCACTTGCTTGCTCAAATGCCAGCGCTGACCACTGCATGGCTTGCGGATGCTGGGCTGCTTTGGCATGATGGGCTTTTTCGATAACAGACGTAACCACATCGGTTATTTTGTGGTGCAGTTCTTGTAATTTTACACGCTCAAGTTGCGCCCGTACCAAAGGCGGAAAAAGTGGATGCGCTACCGCATAAACGGTTTGCCCTAAATTCAGTTCTTCCCGCAATAAACCAAGGTACTCGAGCCGAGTTGCCAGTTCCAATAAATCAGAGGCAGCGATACCAATGATTTTTGAAATTTCAGATAAACTGGCTTGGCGATTCAAAACACAAATGGCGGTCAGCACCGACCAGAGCCTTGTTTCACGTTTGGCTGTGGCAATTCGCGCTTGCAAAACCGCCTCGAGATTCTTTGCTAAACCCTTGCCTTTGGGTGGGTCAAAAACCCACGTCAGACCCAAATTTTGTAGCGCCCCACCATCTTGCAAAAAACGCAGCAACTCGAGGGTGTAAAGCGGATGACCTTCGGCTCGAGCCATCAGCCAAGCACCAAGATTTTCGGGAACAGCACCATGCAAAGCACTTTCTAGCAAAGCATCTAAGCCAGTTTGCTCAAGTGGCGCTAAAACCAAGCGCTGAGGCAAAACAGCATCCTCGAGCAGTACCGAGTCTTGAATAAAGCCATCTAAAAAATCGGTTTCGGTCAGGCGAGCCGAAATCACAAATAGCATCGGCGCAGCCCCCAAGAGCGCCCGACGGTACAACGCCCGAATACCAGCCAAATCTGCGGCACTGACCTCATGGGCATCCTCGAGCAGCCAAACCAAACCGCCGACCCGCTTGGCGAGACGTTCAAACGCCAGTGCCAGGGCATTCCATAAGGTCAGTTGGTCTGGTAGCACCACCGCTTGCGCCACCCGCGCCCAAGGTAGTTCTGGTACAAGCCGACGGGCTGCCTCGAGAAAGGCGGGGTCGCGTTCGGATTGAAGCGCCGCAAAAGAAGCC
>JAYWHB010000276.1:0-4125 GCA_043777915.1 Deinococcales bacterium | reverse complement strand
CAATCATGGTCATGCCCAAACCAACCAAAACCAAGGCAAAGGTCTGCACTTCGGTCAGTTCTCCTCGGTAATTAAAGAATTCAAAGTCCGCTTGGCTTGACCACCACGGCAACGACAACAACAACAAACCCGGACACCAAACCACCAAAGTAGCCGCAAAAATCAGGGCATCTAAAATCCATTTGAGTATAAAAAAGAACAGCACTTTCCAAAAAAAGGCTTTGGCTAATAAGGCTCTGGCTCGAGCTAAAGCTGCTATTGGCAAATCATCTCGAGGGGTAAGAATTTCGATACCCGTCAGTAAATAAGTGACTGAACGTTCAAGGGCTGCAAAATTCCAAACCGATAAAACCGTTAAAAGAAGCATCGGAATGCCAATCACCAGAACCGCTAAAACTGTACCGAGCGTAAACCCAAGGATAATCGTTAGAAAATAAAGTAGCCCCAGTGGAAAACTCAGCAATAAATAAAACAAGTTGCTGTAGGTTCGCCACCACAGCAACTCTGGGATGTTTTTAGGACGGGTTGCAACCATGGTGTCAAGTGTATCGTTAATGACTTGTAAAGAACATCTGTCTAAAGGATGAACCTCACAAGGTCGCTTTGAAAAAATCTAAGGTCACGGCATGAGCCTCGGCTTGATGATGCAGGGTTTCAAAAGTGTGTAAACCACCTTCAATCACATGGAGCTTGGTTTTTAAGGCTTCGGCGTACTCTGCCCCGATGCTTATTGGTACAGTTGGGTCGGCATCGCCATGCACCACCAAACTCGAACCCGTGTGGTTTTTAACGGTTTCTACCGCATCAAGTCCGCAAACATCAATAAAAAAATCGCTCGAGACTGGATTGCCGCCAAAGTCCATCAAGCCTAGTTCGGGATTAAAAGCCATCCCCGCTTGAAATTCCACGCCTGCAAATTTGGCGGCAAAAGCCCCCCGAACCATCTCGGGATTCTCGAAACCACGAAGCATGATTTTAGGCGCAGCCGGTGCCCACAAACATAAGGATTTAACCGATTCAACCCCAGCCGTTAATGCTGCCACCAAACCACCCATGCTTAAACCCAGAATCCCAAAACGGCTTCGGTCAAGCACATCGGGTCGGGTCTCGAGTAAACGCAAGGCAGCACGGGCATCTTCGACTTCTCTTGAAGGGGTCATTTGATCAAATGTGCCTTCGGAATTGCCAGAGCCACGAAAATCAAATCGAAAGGCGGCAATCCCGTGGTCGGCAAGTAAACGTGCCATCAGAATAAATAACCGATGCGACTCGAGGGCATTACCCGTAAAACCATGAAGCAAAATCACGCAAGGATGCGGTGCAGTGCCAGTTTGCGGTAAATGCAGCATTCCGTGCAGACGCTGCTCGGCAACTTCAAAAGAAAGCCAATGTTCGTTTAAGGGCATAGAGAAAGCATACCAGACTTAATTCAATGTGGTTTGGACATAGCCTAAGCACATTTCTTCTTCTGTACCCTCACCCCAGACAATGTACTTGGGTTTGCGTTGCTCACCACCAAGGTACGGCTGGTTGGCTTGGCTGTTATCAAAGACACAGGTGATGCGGAAGGTATCGCCCGGCACGACTTTAATGGCTTGTTCAAACCAGTAAAAACCCTGCCAATGAAAATCCCAATTGGGAATATCAAGCAGCACTTTACGGGTATCTTTATTGTTGGGGTTAATCTCGAGCTTGATGCTTTTGCCAAGGTAGTGCATATGTCCAGCCAAGCCATGCAGGGTTAAATTGGCGGGGACTGGATACTCGCAAACCGTTTCGATTCGGGTGGCATCTGAACCGTTAATGTACTGGTCTATATTTCGCACACAGCTTCGCAGTACACTTCCGCCTTTGCGGTTGCGATTACCGCTCGAGTTATTGAGCGCTAAAACACGTTCATAAGCGGCTTCGCGGTTACAAGCATTCTTTGGGTCATTTGGGTACGCTCCAGCACAAGGCAACTCGACTGGGGCAGTTGGGGCAAAATTCAAAATCGCTTTAAGGCGCGTTCCAACAGGTGCAAGCTCGAGTTTAACGGCGCTCTGGTCGGGTTTAGCACCGTTGGCAAGGTTGTAATGGACTTGCAGTAACAATTGCGAACCAGCCCGTAAACGAATTCCAGTGCTTTCTGGGAATTTGACGGCTGGGCTACCAGGTGCCCACGCGCCGATTGGTTGTAAGCCATTTGCCACCCGAGGACCACCAAAACAAGTGTAGCCATCGCGGTTATCGCCTTCGTCACGCTCGAGTTTTTGCGCCTCAGAAATCAAACCTGATTCAAGTTCAAACATCAAAACATGATGCACTACTGCCGCGTTGCCCGGCAGGATGTCGTACCCCGTAATAAAACGTTCGCCCTCGAGTTTAGGGTCTACCCGAAAACAACGGTACTCATCGGATAAGGTGTTGTTCGGTACAAATAATTTAGGCATAGAAAGTTTTAAGTCTGAGCGGATATTGACCCTTGTGACTCGAGACTCGGCAGAAACAGCCTTTTTGCTGTCCCCAGCCGGAGCGCCACTCCAAGACCAATTGGCAAGAATTGCAATTTCGTCTTTGCTGAGGCGCAATTCATGCTTTAGTTTTGGACTTTCGCCGTTAGGTGGAAAAGGTGGCATTCGTTGCGCCCGAGTGTCCAAGTAAATTTGCCGATGATAGGCTGTGACTGTTTTTAGGTTGTCTAAAGCAAACGGAGCAATCCCATCTTGGACATGGCAAGAGACACAATTTGCCTCGAGAATCGGTTTGACATGTTGGTAATAATTGGGGATGTATTCAAGAAGGGGTGGCACAGTGCTGCCGTTGGTACTGGCTAGACTTAAGTGTGCGCCATGCTTAGAAACAGGGCGGGTTTCACCAGCCCCAACCGAACGAAATGCCATACCAATTGCACCGAGTCCAAAAAGACAGGCAGCCGCCAAAACCAGTTGTGAACTTTTCATGAAACCAGTATAACGTCTAAGTGTCATGAATCAAGTCTGGAAATTACGATTTGGCAGTACAATCAAAACCATGAAAACCCCAGCCATTTTACTCTTGGCACTAACCCTGCTTGGTTTTGCCACCGCCCAAAACCGTTTCGAGACTGCCAAAACCCTATACACCAAAGGTGATTTCAAGGGTGCAGTGCAAATTGCCGAAGATATTCTCACTTCCGACGGTCAAGCCTTTGCTGCCAAAGCCAACAACACCTATGCCCTGACCCAAGCCGACAACAAACAAGACCCCATTTATGGGCAATCCGAAAAATACGCCCGCAAAGCCATTTTATTAGACACCAAAAACCCACAAGCCTACTTTGAATTGGCAAGGGCTTTAGGGCGTTTAAGTCAGTTGCGTGGGGTAGGCGCTGCCCTTGCCCAAGGACTCGGCACACAAATCCGTGAGAGCTTAGAAAGCGCTTTGCAATACGACCCAAAACACGCCCCGAGCATGGTGGGTTACGGGCTTTGGCACGCCGAAATTGTCAGTAAAGGCGTGGGCTGGTTATACGGCGCAAGTGCCGAAGCTGCCGTTTCTTACTTTGAACGTGCGGTTAAACTCGAGCCGAAAATGATTATCCATAAAGTCGAATATGCCAGAGGGTTACTGTTGCTCGATAAGAAAAAGTACCTTGAAAAAGCCATAGATTTACTCGAGGAAGCCATTAAACTCAAACCTGAAGATGCTGCCGAACAACTCGATTTGACTCGAGCCAAAGCCGATTTAGCTGCCCTACGTTAATAAATCACGCAGGGTTTGCAGGTATTCACGGTGCGTAAAATCAAGGTGTAAAGGTGTAACTGAAATAAAACCCTGCTCAACCGCCGTGTAATCCGAGTCTATTTCAGAATCCCCCGTAGCAATACCGCCAACCCAATAATAGGTTTTGCCTTCAGGGTCACGGCGCTCGAGGATATTGTCTTCATAATGATGTGTGCCTTGAACCGTCACCCGCACACCTTTGGGAATACCCGTGGGAACATTGACGTTCAAAACGGTTTTACTCGGTAAGCCCTGCTCGAGAATCTGAGCCGTCAAAACCCGCGCAAAAGCAGCACTGTGGCAGTAATCCATCTCGTCAGAAAACGATTGGCTAAAAGCAATACTGGGGATTCCAATGTGTGTTCCTTCGATGGCACAAGC
>JAYWHB010000275.1:0-4129 GCA_043777915.1 Deinococcales bacterium | reverse complement strand
CAGATTCCCCAACCTACAGCCGCTCCGAAAAATTGCTCTGGCCCTTGTCCGGCACGATGACCAGTCGTTTTGGCTGGCGCAGTTTACGCGGCAATCGCTACCATACGGGGATTGACCTCGCAGCACCAACAGGCACACGGGTCTACGCCGCATTGTCTGGCAAAGTCGAATTTGCGGGTTGGAATCGCCAAGGATATGGCTACTTAATCATTATTCGCGGTTGGGATAACCGCCGTTATTACTACGGTCACAATTCGAGACTGCAAGTCAAAAAAGGACAATGGGTGCGCCAAGGACAAATCATTTCCAGAGTTGGCAGCACAGGATTTTCGACAGGACCGCATTTGCACTTTGAAATCCGAGTTGGCAACAGCGCCAGAAATCCATTGGCGTACTTACCACGCAGTCGTTTGGCATTGGCATCTTCTAAGCGGTAAAAAATGAGTTTACTTGAACAGATGTACAAAGAAATTCTGCTCGAGCATCAAAAACGCCCACGTAATCTAGGGCGACTCGAGCATAAAACCCATGCCGAAAAAGGGCATAACCCAGCTTGTGGCGATAAACTTGAACTTCAGTTACGGCTCGAAAACAACACCATTGCCGAAGTGCGTTTTCTTGGGCAGGGCTGTACTATTTCCCAAGCCAGCGCCAGTTTAATGACTGTGGCAATTACAGGAAAAACCGTGACCCAAGCCCTAGAAATTGCCAATGCCTTTGGCATCATGCTGCGAACAGGTCAGCCAGACTCGAGCCTAGGCGATTTGAATGCCCTTGTCGGGGTCGCCAAACTACACACCCGAGTTAAATGTGCCACACTTGCTTGGCAGACTCTGGAAGTAGCACTTGGCAATCAGCAAAGGTAAATCAGGCTAGACTAAACCCATGTGGCGTTGGCTTTTGATTCTTTTGTTTTGTTCTTCGGCTCAAGCCCAACTTTTGACAGGCAAAGGGGCAGAATTACCGCTCCAAGTCGTCAAAACCCCACATTTTGAGGTGCTACACCCACCGCGTTTAGAAACCTTTGCGCGTCGCGTGGCAGCCGCCGCCGAGAAGATGCGAAGTGCAGTTCTCGAGACTGTCGGCAATGACCCCGGACGAACCTTTATCGTGGTCAATGACGAAACCGATGATTTTAATGGTTTTGCCGTCCCGGGACCGTACCCGTTTATTCGGGTTTTTGCAACATTTCCGCGACCAACCGATATTGGCGCACAATGGCAAGATGCGATGCACGCTCTTGTGACCCACGAATTTACCCATGTGGCGCATTTAAGCACCCGAGACGATTTAAGAAATTCTTTACGTGGCATTTTTGGGGCAGTACCGGGAATTCTCGAGGCTCGAGTGCCACCCGCGTGGTTTGTCGAAGGGTATGCGGTCTACCTCGAGACCAAATTAACCTCTGGCGGACGGGCGCAAGACAGTGGAATTCGCACCTTGCGGGCGCAAATGGCAAGGGCTGGTATTTTTCCAAGTTTGTCCGACGCGGGGATTGGGGTAAACGAGGAATACCCGTTTGGTAATACCCGCTATGCGTTTGGGGCTGGGTTTGTAAGGTTCTTAGCCGAGCGTTTTGGTGAGGCAACTTTGCGCCAAGTCATTCGGTTGTACAATCAACGGCTGACCTTTGCTGAGGCTTGGCAAGAAATCACACAAACTTCGCTTGTCAGTCTTTGGGCAGATTGGACAGCCCTCGAGCGTTCACGGGCAACTCAGGAGCAAGTGGGGCTGCAAAACTCTGGTCTCGAGACTGGGCAGCTTTTGCATTTGGGCAGTGGCACACCCGCTTGGAAACCCGACGGTTCATATGCTTTTATGAGCGGCTTAACTTTGCATCTTAAAGATAAAAACGGTCAACTCGAGCCGCGCAGTATTACCCTGCCTTCGCGTCCTAGCCGCTTATCTTGGGCTGGTAATGACTTGGTGTATTCGAGGAATGTGGTGCGTGGTGCAACCACTTATGGTGAAGTCTTTAGGCTCGAGAATGGGATAGAAAAGCAACTGACCAAAAATGCTCGCGCTCGAGATGCTATTGCCAACGGCGAATGTATTTTGTACGTGCAGGATTACTTGGATGATTCGAGTATTCGCCGTATTTGTGGGTCAAAAGATGAATTGCTGTACAGCGCTCCAACGGGCTGGCATTTGTTTCATCTTGTGCCTAGGGCTGATAAAATAGCTTTAACAGTTTGGCGACCGGGTGGCTTTTTAGATGTGGCGGTACTGAAAAACCAAGAACTCGAGTTTTTAACCTCTGACCGCGCCCAAGACCAATTTCCAACATGGATTTCGGATTCAGAACTTGTGTTCTCGAGTGACCGAAGTGGAATTGCCCAACTTTATCAAATAAAAATCGGTCAGTCCCAAATTTTCCCCCTAACAGCCGCCACAGGTGGAGCGTACAGCATCAGTCGTAAACCAAGTGGTGAACTGACCTTCTCGAGTTACACCAGTAGCGGTTTTGAAACCAGAATTGTAAATCCAAAACTAAAAAATGCAATAGCGCTCGAGAAAACACAACCTGTACCACTGGATAATCTGTCGGGTCTCGAGTACCCAATTGAAAGCTATAACGCCTTCCCCGCCCCACTTTTTTGGTATCCATTAACCCAAAACGGAGTCGGTGCAACAATTGTTGGGGCTGACCCTGCGGGGATTTTTTCTTGGCAATTTGCGGCTGGCTTTGATGTACTGGGCGGCACTGGATTTGGCACGAATTTCAGTCTGAATTTCGCCCCAAGTCTCGAGTGGAGCGCTAATTTATTTGCCACCGCCGACGCAAATACTTGGGGGGTGCGCCTTTCTAGTTCTTGGATTGGCAAAGGCGAAACGCAGTTCTCTGGACGGGCTGGGTACATTATTCGTCCAAGCGTCGGGATTGTGAACGGTCTGCCATTTGCTAACTTGTTTACTTTTCTTGGCACTGCCCAAACCGATGATTGGGATTACCTCGAGTATGGCTGGGGAATCACTGGCGCTATTTCTTTGGATGGTTATAATTTGGGGATTGTTTTGGCAGACAATGTTTCTGGTTTACCAATTCGCTTAAATCTGGGGCTGAGTGGTCAATTCTCGAGCAAGCCAATTTTAAGTGCTGGCTTGCAAACCCAAACCTCTTTTGGGCTTCGTTGGCGTTTAGAAGATGGTTTTTTAGCCGTAGAGCGAATCACCTTTCAACCATTTATCAATTTTTTATACAGCAATTCATTCGAGTACACCCTTGGGCTGCGAGTTCTAGCCGATGTAATTTTTAATTACTATGCCCCTATTTCATTTGGACTCGAGTTTAGTTTTACCACTGGGAACGGATTTGGGTTTCGTCTCGTAACCATGTTACCGCTCGAGCAGTTACGGTAAAGGCGGGAAAATAAGTCCCAAATTCTTAAAATTTAAGAACTCAAAAATTCAACCATTCTCGAGTTAAAGCGGCTTGGGAAGCCGATTCTTCATTGTTGAATCAGCAAAGGAAATCTATGAAAGCGATTGTCTACACAGAATACGGCTCTCCAAATGTGCTACGCCTGACAGAAGTCGAAAAACCTATCCCCAAAGATGACCAAGTGTTGATCGAAATTTATGCGGCTTCGGCGAATCCACTCGACTGGCACATGATGCGAGCCGAGCCTTTTTTGGTGCGTTTAGACAATGGGTTTCTAAAACCCAAGAACCCAAAACTCGGAGCAGATGTCGCAGGGCGAGTTGTTGCCATTGGTAAGAACATCACTAAATTCCAAATTGGCGATCAGGTATTTGGTGAATTATCGGCTTCTGGCTTGGGTGGATTTGCAGAATATGCTTGTATCAAAGAAAATCTTGTGGTCTTAAAGCCAAGTAATCTGTCTTTTGAGGCGGCTGCTGCCACCCCTGTAGCCGCAATAACGGCTTTGCAAGGTCTGCGTGACACAGGGCAGATTAAAACAGGACAAGATGTTCTGATTAACGGTGCATCTGGGGGTGTTGGAACATTTGCTGTCCAAATCGCCAAGTCTTATGGCGCGAAAGTAACGGGGGTGTGCAGCACCCGAAATATGGAAATGGTGCGTTCAATCGGAGCAGACCATGTGATTGATTATAGCAAGGAAGATTTTACTCGAGGTGAACAGCGTTACGACCTGATTTTTGATGC
>JAYWHB010000274.1:0-11752 GCA_043777915.1 Deinococcales bacterium | reverse complement strand
TAAGTACACGTCAAAACTTTTAACCCGCGCTTAAAAGCGTGAATTCCGATACGGTAATTGCGTCAAAACAAACCGAAAGGAATTCACCTATGAAGCATACTGCAAATAAATTACTCGAGCTAACCCAAGCCAATCTCAATTGGGACATCCGACGACAACGATTCATCATCAATTTTGTCCTTGCTTTAATCGCAGTCCGAACCGTTAATCTCACACAAATAGCCCTTCATATGAACAACAGTAAAAAAGATTTAATGTACCGAAATCTTCAACGATTTTTCCAGAATTTTCGTCCAGACGGTCATGCTTTCCTAAAATTCTTACTCTCATTACTTCCAGATGAACCACTGACCTTGGTGATGGATCGAACCAACTGGGATTACGGTAAAATTCACATCAACTATCTTGTCATCGGTGTTCTCTATCAAAGTACAGTTATCCCCCTCTGCTGGTTGGTACTACCAAAAAAAGGTAATTCAAATCAAACTGAGCGAATTGCTTTACTGCGCTTACTTCTGAGTGTACTGCTTGTCTCGAGAATCAAGGTTTTCGTTGCTGACCGAGAATTTATTGGGCGTGATTGGCTTAAATACTTGAAAACTCGAGGTATCAAACGTTGCATTCGTTTGAAGAAAAATAGTCTTATCTTTCCGAACACCAAAGCGCGTAACTTATGGCAATTATTTGAACAGCTTAAAGTTGGTGAATCGCGTTTTATGGGTCGTCGTTACCGAATTGGTGGGGAGTGGTTGTACTTAGCGGCTGTGATGCTTGAAGGTGATTTGCTGGTTGTGGCTTGTGATGATAAACCACGTTCTGGATTGAAGTATTATGGGTTGAGGTGGAGTATTGAGACATTTTTTGGAAATGTTAAAACCCGTGGTTTCCATTTAGAAGACACCCATATGACCGATGCTCCTAAATTATCTTTGCTGCTGGGTTTAGTGGCTTTAGCGACTTTATGGTCTTTACGGGTTGGTGAAGCGATTGAGGAGGCTAAAGGAGTAATGAAGAAAAAGTCGCATGGTCGTTTTGAACAGAGTTTATTTCGTGTTGGATTGGATTTTTTGCGTGGACTTATTTTTGAGGGTGTACTTGAGAAACACGAAAACCGATTCGTGTTTAGAGTTTTGACGTGTACTTAGAATCATGTGATAACAAAACGCGCCCTTCGGTCATGCACCACTCGAGAACTGCAGGGTCTTCTAAACCAAAAATTTCGGTGTCCTGAATCCGAATGACATCCAAGTTTGAAATGACTCTCAGTAAGCCGCGTAAAATCCGATTATCAAAATTTTCGTCAGCCGCGACTCTCAACGTAAACCCTTGGCTTTGGCTCGAGCCAATACTCTGGTGCGTAAAGTTTCAGACGCGGGAAACCATGTTTTTAAGTTCTCAAGGGCTACTTCTTCGGCTTCTTTGGATTCTTCGAGGTACGATTTTATTTGGTCAGGATGACGCAGTACATAAGCAATAACTGCATAAACATCATCCAAGTGTAAAGCTGGAAACGCCTCGACAATTTCTTCTGGGCTAGAACCAGAATTCCAACTGTGCATCAGTGTCTCGAGCGGTACTCGAGTTTGTCCAATGCGAATAGTGTTGTCTGCATCGGTTCGCAAAGGTACTGTGGTGCTTGGCTCGAGGGTTAAAGTCATGAGCAGATTGTACAATAGTTTTTTCTTACTCGAGCTTGCCCGTAAACGCCTCAAAGAATTATTGGAGAACCCATGAAACACATCGGTAGTAATTTTGATGATTTTCTGCTCGAGGAAGGTATCCTTGCCGATGCCCAAGCCCTAGCCATGAAACGAGTGATTGCTTATCAGCTTTCAGAAGCAATAGAATCCAAGAAAATCAGTAAAACTGAATTGGCTAAACGCATGAACACCAGCCGTGCTGCTCTTGACCGTTTGTTAGACCCAAATAATCAAAGTGCAACTTTGCAAACCCTCGAGCAAGCCGCGATTGCCCTTGGTAAACGTCTCGAGATTCGCTTGGTATAAAAATTTGTTTTATCTCGAGCCTTGGCGTTTAGCACAAAGGCTGCACACAAAATTCTAGGCTTAAATATCGTATGTGACGCGCTTACTTAAAATTCGGTTTTGAACCATGGTCATGATAAATACAATCACAAATAATGCAAATGCCATAGCACTAGCATAACTGTAATTGCTGTCACGAAAACCCTTGTCGTACAAATATTTAACGATTGTGGTAGTGTCTTTTAATTGCCCACCATCGGGGGTTAAAACCAGAATTTGTGTAAACACTTGGAATGCGCCAATTAAACCGGTGATGGCTAAGAAAAAAGTGGTGGCAGACAATAACGGAAAGGTGATATGACGCACTTTATCCCACCAAGTCGCCCCATCTAAACTAGCCGCCTCGTAATACTCAGGTGGAATGGTTTGTAGTCCAGCCAGTAAAATCACCACACTGTAGCCAAGGTGATGCCAGATACTCATGACCATAATCGCACATAAAGCAACGCTCGGTCCGGCTGCCCAAGTTGCCAACTCGAGACCAGTCAAAAGTGCAAAAATACCATTGGGATTCTCGAGCCAAGCCACATTTGTGCCTAGGGCAGCATTAAGTAAGCCAAAATCTGGGTTATAAATCCATTTCCAAACGGCGGCGGCGGCAGTTAAAGCTGTCACATAGGGTAGAAAGTATAGGGTACGAAGAATCGGTAAGCCTCTCACTTTTTCGTTTAAGAGTATCGCTGTGATGGTGGCAATAAAAATCCCAACTGGTACAGTCCCGACTACATACCAAAAGCTGTTAAGCAAACTCTGCCAAAAAATAGGGTCTCGCAATAAGGCTGTGTAATTCTCGAGTCCAGCAAATTCTGGCGGTTTCAAAAAATTAAAATCCTTCAAAAACGACAATACCAAGGCGTATAAGGCAGGAGCAAAATGCCAAACAATCAATAAAAATACGGCTGGGAAAACAAAAATCCAACCCCAAAGGTCAGCTTCAGCGCCCCTAGGTAAATCACCCACCCGAAACAACAATGGTAACATTGTTATAAAAGCCACCAGTCCGGGCAGTAACCAAAACCAAGTACCAAGCCAGACCGCCAGTCCACTCGAGAACAAAATACCCGCGATACTCGAGTAAACCCAGTTCTTGCCAGTGTGTGGCATGGTTAGCCAAGCAATGCCGATGACAAGTGCAGCACTCGAGACCACCAGTAGAAGCGCTAAACCATTGTCTACGAACCGCAGCGCAGCCATTAAACCTAAACTCAGGCTCGAAAAAGCAGCTACGGCATACCAAGCAAAAATATGGGGTGAAACTTTAAGGGAAACCAACATGGTTTTAGTCTATAAGAAATCGGTGGCTTGAATGTCAAATCTTTTTGGCTCAATCGGGAACGATTTTTCAAAAACCGCGTATTGTAAATCATGGAAAAGTTTTTTATGGTCTATGAAGGCAACGCGCAACGTGGTCCTTATTCGGTTTCGCAACTCGAGAATTTTCGGCGTAACGGCGAACTATCGGCGCAAGCACTGGTTTGGACGGAAGGCATGTCTGATTGGCAACCGATTGCCTCGGTTTTGGTATCTCCCCCACAAATGCCTGTTGCGCCAATCCCAACCCGCTTAGCCCCAGTGGTCATTCCAGCTGGCGCAGTCAAAGACAGCGATTACACTTTTATTCTGATTGCCCATGTGCTGATGGGGGCTTCGATTCTGACGGCTGGTACAATCAGTGTGGCGGGGTTAATCATGGCGTACATCAAACGAGATGAATTAAAAGGCACATACCTCGAGTCACACTGCAAATGGATTATCGAGACCTTCTGGATTGCTTTTGGGGTTGGCGCACTTGGTATTATCTTGTCTTTTATCTTTATTGGCATCCCGATTTTGTTTGGTGTGGCAATTTGGTTTATTTATCGTGTGATACTGGGTGCAATTCGGATTAGTGAACGTCGCGCACTCTAAAAGCCCAGTGAACGTCGCGCACTTTGAAGCCCAGTGAATGCGGCGCACACTAAAAGCCCAGTGAACGTCGCGCACTCTGAGCCGTAATCTCAATTGCACTGCGGCTAAAAACGGGGATATTAACGCTAGACATCAGTTTTAAGTCTTCTAAAGGGCTACTGGCTTCATCTAAAAATTTAAGGACGGTTGTGGCAGGATTGTGCTTAAATAAATCACTAAAAAAACTCGCCCCACCAATCCGTTTCTGCTCGAGAACCCGCAAATAGACACTATCCATCCAAGCGTGACGGTCAAAGTGGCTCTGTGGGAAAAGTGGTGAACCCGTTTCCATCAGATGCTTGGCAATGGCTTGGGCTTGATAAAGTATCCGCTTAAAAGCATAGCCTGTGCTGGCTTTAGCACGTCCACCCGCTATGCCAATGTTCATTACTCGAGGGCTGTGTAAACGAGCAAAAGGCGCATCGGTCATCGGGATAACCCCAGCTTCGGTCTCGAGAATTTCGTACTGGTCTAGTTTTAGGTAGTGCTTAAGATAATCGTGCAGGGCAGTATCGTATTCGGCTTCGGGCAATAATGTACTCGAGAAAAGGGTGTATTCGACCAGTGCCGTCTGGGAGTCAAAAGGCAATACATAGACAAACCGAGTTTCGTTATTTTGGGCAATCCGAAAATCCATAAAAGTGGCTGTATCAGGGTTAAAGGCAGCTTGATTGGTGCGTAATACATAGCCTTTGAAATGTTGGAGCAGATGATGATAGCCACTTGGTACAGCTGGGCGTAAAGCGCTGTTAAAAATCCAATTGGACGTGTGGGTTGTCCCATTGACTGTAATTTGAGCTTTTTGGTTATCAGATTCGAGATTTTCTATTTCGCCGTATACAAACTCTACATTTACACGTTTTTGCAGTTCCTGCCTTAAAAAGGTGTAAAAGTCTATGCCACGAATCATTTTGTACTGATACGGCGCAATCGCAAAGCGATTTGAAAAATCTGGAGCATAAAAAAAAATGTTGTCCCAGCGACGATAGACCAGATGGTCAAAAGGATTGGGGGTACTTTCCCAAAAACACCACGTTCGGTCATTCTTGTTTTTTTGTACTTTGTCAATCAGCAAGACTCGAGCCGAAGCAGGCAAAAAATAAGCCAGCGCCAAACCGCTTGCCCCTGCTCCAGCAAAAATATAATCAAAGTCTTGGGTAGGTCGCATTGGTTGATTATATCTAAATATAATTTAGCAAACGTTTACGAAAGACACAAAGTCTTTAATTCCATGCTACACTTCTCTTGCTTGGTCGAGTTTCGACTCGAGAGACCCCGTAAAATGCGGCGGTCAGGCTCGAGCCGATGCAGTTCTTGGGACAAGTTTTACCCGCAAGTAAAGCGGCAAGGAGTTTCATGGTCGAAGGTGTAGTTAAGTGGTTCAGTTCGGAAAAAGGTTATGGTTTTATCAGCGTTGAGGGTCAACCAGACGTGTTTGTGCATTTTAGCGCAATTCAAGGCAATGGCTACCGCAACCTCGAAGAAGGCACTCGTGTCAAACTCGAGATTGAAAACGGCAAAAACGGCAAAGGCCCACAAGCCGCCAACGTCAACCTTGCTTAAGATAACCTGCCTCAGTCGCACTAAATTTTAAGACCTCACTCGGGCGAACAGATGTTCGCCCTTTTTTATACCCGCATCAAATACGACATTTTGCGTATCCCGTACACACTTGGCAATTATCTGCTATGATGAATGCGCCTAGTCGGGGTTCGACTTGAGAGCCTTTGTGAAATGCAAAGCGAATTCTTGAGCAGATGTGGTTCTTGACTATGTTGTACCCGCGATAATTAGCGGCAAGGAGTTTCATGATTGAAGGTGTAGTTAAGTGGTTCAGCTCAGAAAAAGGTTATGGTTTTATCAGCGTCGAAGGTCAACCAGATGTATTTGTGCATTTCAGCGCAATTCAAGGTGATGGCTACCGTAATCTCGAAGAAGGTACTCGCGTAAAACTCGAGATCGAAAACGGTAAGAACGGCAAAGGTCCACAAGCAGCGAACGTTACCCGCGCTTAATCCGACCAGACCACTTTCGGGCGAACATTATGTTCGCCCTTTTTTTTGGATATTCAGTACGCTCGAGCAAAAATAATGCGTTTGCCATAAGCGGCGGGTTTACCAGTGTGAACACAAACCCCAGTCTCGAGTTGTCCGTACACTTCGCCCTCGAGTGGAATACAACGGGTGGTGGCTTTGGTCTCTTCTTTGATTTTCTTTTCGGATTCGACTTCGCCGCAATGAAAAGCCCGCACAAAAAACCCAGCCTCGATTAAATCCTTAAATTCTTGCCAAGTATTGGCGGTTTTGATTCGTTCATCTCTGAAGGTTGTGGCTCGAGCCAGAAGTTCGGCTTGGAAGGCTTCGAGTTTAGCGGGCAGCGCCAAAATCGCTTGGTCACGGGCAATAATTTCTTTTTCGCCGCCCAGTCTCGAGACCAGCACCACATTCCCAGCCTCCAAGTCCCGAGGACCAAGTTCTAGGCGGTAAGGCACACCGCGTATTTCCCAGTCGTTGTACTTAAAACCGTTACTCACGCCATCACGTTCATCTATTTTGACGCGGATACCCTTGGCTCTCAGTTCTGCCGCCAGTTCTCGAGCCGCGCTCAGCATTTGTTCTTGTGTTTCACTGCGAAAAATTGGCACAATCACAACTTGGTATGGGGCAAGCATCGGCGGCAGCACTAAGCCTTTGTCGTCGCCGTGGGTCATGATAATCCCACCAATAATTCGGGTAGAGATTGCCCAAGAAGTGGTGTAAGCAAATTGCTGCGTTTGGTCTTTGTCTTGGAAAGCCACTTCAAAGGCTTTGGAAAAATTCTGCCCCAAATAGTGGCTTGTACCCGCTTGCAGTGCCTTGCCATCGCCCATCATCGCCTCGATGCTGTAGGTTGCATCCGCTCCAGCAAAACGTTCGGACGGGGTTTTAAGTCCGGCAATGACTGGCATGGCAGCATAATCTCGGGCAAAAACACGGTAAATCTCGAGAATTTTTAGGGTTTCTTCAATAGCTTCGGCGTGGCTGGCGTGGGCAGTATGCCCTTCATGCCAGTAAAATTCGGTGGTGCGAAGAAATTTGCGAGGACGGAGTTCCCAACGCACCACGCTACCCCATTGGTACTGTAACAGTGGCAAATCGCGGTAGGAACGCACCCACTTAGACCACATATGTCCAATAATGGTTTCTGAGGTCGGGCGCACCACCAATGGCTCTTCGAGTTCTTGTCCACCCGCATGGGTCACAACTGCCAATTCTGGGGCAAAGCCTTCGACGTGTTGAGCTTCTTTTTGCAAGAAACTCATTGGAATAAACATCGGAAACGCCAAGGCTTCGTGGTTGGTGTTCTTAAATTCGGCATCGAGGATTTTTTGGACATTCTCCCAGAGCGCCCAGCCATAAGGCTTAACCACCATTGCGCCACGCACCGGGCTGTCGTCGGCGAGGTCAGCTTTCATGACCACTTCGTTGTACCAGTCGTTAAAATCTACGCTGCGTGGAGTCACGCCCAATTGTTTTTCCTTAGCCATAAGCCTTTGGATTTTAACAGGCTATCCAAGCAAAGACCAAGGGCGGCATACTCGAGACACAAAAAACATCTCACTTTAGTACAAATTCAAATTGCCGTACAATACTGCCTTGCCAAAACAAATAAGCACGGTACTGCCCAATTTTGGCTTCAGGAAAAGTAAAAACAAGCTCACTTGAGGCTGAGGTAATTAACTTACTGTCTTCAGCAATGCGTTTTTCGGTGCGGTCAGTCTTTAAGTATAAACTGGCACTCAAGTAGCCTTCATTGGGTACTTTGGTCAGTTTAACCCGCAGCACAATCGAATCTTGACTGCGGCTTAAAACACTGTCATTGCCAATAATTATCGCAGGTGGAATCTCGAGCGGACGGGGAGCAAAGGGAATAAAAGTGAAACTACAAGAAAGGAGGCAAAGGGCGAAAGGCAAAAGTCTAAAGTATTTACCTTCGCCTTTCGCCTTCTTGACCCCTACAGCAGCACCTGTCTTGACCACAAACGCGCACCTGTCGGGCGTGGTCGCTTCTTGCTCGTAAGATAGCACCTGTCGGGCTACTCGCGCTTCGGGCTTGGGTCGCTTTGCCTTGTTGCCTTCAGTCCTCATCATCTTTTTCTTCTGCCAACAATTGCTTCAGGAGTGGCTCGAGGGCGCTGGAATTTTCCAACTCAGCACTGATTTTTTCGATAGCCAGGCGCACCACTTCGGATTTGGAAACAAGACGTTCTGGGCTGCTGAGTTCATAGGCAGCTTTGGTCAGGAGTGCGTCTTGTTCGTCGCTGATAACGACTTGGAGACGCTTTTTTTCTTTCTTCGGCATGGGTTGATGTTATCACGAGTTTGATGATACTGGTGTGACACTTGTGTGTTCACATAATTTAGAGTGAAAGTCTGATTATGAGCCATCTCGCTTTTTACTGTTGATGTGTAATATACTCATATGATGCTCGAGATTCGGGTGTAACTTGAACACTAAAGGTGTCCCACCATACAGGGAAAAAGGGAGTTCAGCCATGCCACCACTATTTGAATCAAAAACCATGTCCAGCGCACCACTTCTTATTCGCGGTGGCAACCCAATTTCGGGGACTTTAGCAGTTAATCCATCTAAAAATGCTGCCCTGCCAATTCTGGCAGCCAGTATTTTATGTTCTGAACCCGTGACCTTGCACGGTATTCCGCGATTATCGGATGTTGAAGTGATTCTCGCGATTGTCTCGAGTCTTGGGGTGAAATTTGCGTGGCAATCCGAACACACCTTAACGATTCACGCCCCAGAAATCACCAGTGTCGAAGCACCGTACAGCCTTGTTTCCAAAATGCGAGCCAGTTTTAATGTCCTCGGACCACTCTTGGCTCGAGTTGGTGAGGCTCGAGTACCACAACCCGGCGGTTGTACTTTTGGGGTGCGCCCCGTAGACCAGCACATCAAAGCCTTACGTGCTTTGGGTGCAACGATTGTAGAAAATAACGGTGATTTTATTGCTGTCCGTGACCGCCCTTTAACGGGTCGTTTTGTGTTTGATTTACTGACCGTTGGCGGAACGCAAAACGCCGTTTGTGCAAGTGTACTGGGTACGGGCATTGTTCGACTCGAGAACAGCAGCATAGATACCGATGTGATGGACTTGTGCAATTTTCTCAATCACCTTGGCGCAAAAATTCGTGGCGTTGGCACACACACCCTAGAGATTGAGGGAGTACCTGCCCTGCATGGTGGCGAGTACCGCGTTATTCCAGACCGACTCGAGGCTGGCACATATTTACTGGCTGCCGCCGCCACAAGGGGCGAACTGACCCTGACCAATGCCAACACCGAACATATGCGGGCATTAACCGCCAAACTGACCGAGAGTGGGGTTCATATCCTCGAGTTGGACACCACCACGATTCATTTGGATGCCCGCAAGGCTGCACTTAAACCAGTTTCCGTGACAGTCTCGAGTTTTCCCGGTTTCCCCACCGACCTGCAACCGATGATGGCAGCTTACCTTGCTACTTTAGATTGTCACAGCCGAATTACCGACCCTGTGTACACCACCCGTTTTGGCTATAGTGGCGAACTGAACCGACTTGGCGCAAAAACCGAAGTTTTAGACCACAGCATTCTAATTGAAGGTTCTAAGCTAACCGGAGCGCCCGTCAAAGCCGCCGATATTCGGGCTGGTGCTGCCCTTGTGATTGCGGCAGCCGCCGCCGAAGGCGAAAGCCGAATTGATGGGGTGCAGTACCTCAACCGTGGCTATGAGCGCTTAATCGAGCGCTTCTCGAGCATTGGGGTCAACATTTGCCATGACGAAATGACCTTGGTCAATGCTGCCTGAGTAGTATCTCGAGCCGAAGATAACTAAATCAAGGGTTCTTCTAAATTCGGTATAGAAGCAGCATTCATAATTCACGCCGAGAACCAAGATGAAATGTGGGAATAAACCAGAATCAAAAACGTTTTTGCAGAATTACTATTAACGAAATGAGTAACTGCACCCCTAGCTCAAGTAATATGTTACCACTCAGAAAACTCGGCAAAAAACATAGCGTTGCCGCCGCATAACTGGTTTCTCGAGCATCAGGCGGTAGTTTTAACCAAACACAAAATTTTTCAAGAAGCAGTAAACCACTGATGGAACGCAATAAAATGATTCCAATTGTTGTAGCAAAAGCTGGGGCAAAGCCCAAACCAATGATTGCCAAAAAAAAGATGATCAGTATTCCGGGTGTTGTACTGCCGAGCGTTCGGGTTATTATTGCAATTGGCAATTTTGCATCGTAAACATTGCACAGTAATTGTGGTAAAAACGAGCGCCAAAGCCAGATTTGAATTGTACCGAGACCAATAATTCCAAAAGTTAATGAATGATGAAATAGTGTGAGTAAGGCTAACCAAACGGCAAAACGTAACCAGTTGAAAATAGAGCGACGATACAATGTAAGAGACACACGCCAGACCATCGCCCCAAATGCTCCCCATTTTTGGGGAGGACTGGCTAAAGTACGAACGATTAGACCTTTTGGAGAAAGCAGTGATAAACGCCGTCTTTGGCTATCCATATCCAGAGGACGTTGTAACAAAAACGCATTGACTTGCATGGCTTGCGTGTCGGATAAAATATTGGAAAAATAAAAGTATTTTGTAGGATAGTTTTGATTTGTAAAATACTTTACTAAAATAAAACCACTGAACCAAAGCAGTATTGGTAATCCTAAAGCAATAAAATTCACAGTGTATAAACTTGAAAAAAATTGTGTTACTGCAAAAGCATCACCTAAAATTGCTAAGCTGAGCAAAACACCAGCAATCCAAACTTTGTTACTTTGGCAGTAGCGAAGCCAACGCCAATCTACTACCGAAGCAAAACCCAAAGCGAGACATAAGGGCGCAAATAGAGGATTAAAACCAAACAGTTTAGGCGTAAAAAGCCACCAAAAACCACCCAAAAGTGTGCCAAATAAGCCCCAAATAATACGTTGTTGCCAAAAACCCCAAGCCAGGACTTGAGTAGGTAAAATCGGGGTCAGTGCCAAACGAATGATGTCACGACGATTTAAGATCACTTGTGGTAGTTGAGGTAGAAAAACTGCTCCTAACCAAGCACAACCAAACATCACGGCTAGTGCTTGAGTTGGTATGAGGATTGTAACTTCTTGAATATCACGCAATGCCAACTGAATTCCAGCTACCAAGTAAAATATGCTCCAGACTGCCATATACACCACAACAGCCCAGCCAATTGTTCGAGCAATCCAGTCTTTGTAGCGTTTAACCCCACGACTTAGGGTCAAAAAACGTAGCTGCAAAAGACTCATTGGTTTTCCTGTAACCGCTCGAGTTGATTTTCTTGAATTGTAAAAATTTGTGTGAACTCGAATTCACTAAGCTCTTTACGAACTTCTGGTTGATGTGCGCTAAGAACAACAATACCACCACCAGAAACATGTGCAATCAATCCTTGTGTCAACAGACTTTGGGCTTTTTCATCTAAACCGTTATATGGCTCGTCTAGTAGAATAATTGGTAAGCCCGTACCAAGTGCTAAGGCTAATCCCAGTTTTTGACGCATACCTCGAGAGTGGGTGATTGGGAATTCTTTTAAGTTTTTCAGTAAATCAAAACGCTCAAGCCAAGCAAGGATAAACTCCTCTTGAATACCATAAATTCGAGCCACAAAGACAGCATGTTCTTGTAGTGTTAGGTCTTCATATAAGGCTGGTTCATCTGGTACATAAGTCAGAAATTTTTTG
>JAYWHB010000273.1:0-4138 GCA_043777915.1 Deinococcales bacterium | reverse complement strand
ACTTTTTTACTCACCTTGCAGATGTGCGGCGATTACTAGGACACCTTGAAGCAGTCAAACTTTTATTTCAACCCATCCAAACTTGGCTTGACCAAGGTGTAACTTCAGCTTTTGCCACAAAAGCCAGAAGAGTGATGGCTTTAGTTGAATTTGCTAAGGGAAACTTTTCAAAAGCATTAGAAACCATCAAACAAAATCTAACTGGATTAAATCAAACACCTGAAATGCTACTTTTGGCAGCCGAATTTGCATATTTGGCAGGTGATTTAGATGAAGCTAAAATATATTTACAACAAGCCTTTCATAAAACAAAATCTCTTGGTATGAATTATCAAGTGGCTTGTTTGTATTATGTCACTTATTTAATTGACCAAAAACCAAATGACCTCGAGACAGCCCGTTTTTCACTCCTCAGATTCGCCACTCAAATCGAAACCCTCGAGAATCGGCAAATCATGCTTAAAAACGTCTACTACGCCAAAGCCATAGAAGCCGCTTGGCAACAACAAGCCCTCGAGACAATAAAAGTCGAACTCCCTGCTTTAAGTGGCGAGGGTACTGTTCAAGTCACTTGGACACTGAGTAGTGGTGCTTCGGACAAAGCACATATCGAGCAACACGGCAAGGTTGCCCTGCGTAATCACCGCTTAAAACGCCTAATGTTAGAAGCCCAAGCTCAAGGTGCAAAAGCCTTGCAAAGAGAATTGGCAACTGTGCTTGGTGTGACTGTCAGAACGATTGAAATGGACATAGCCCAATTAAAAACCGATAACCAAGTTTTAACTCGAGATTCAAACTAAAAAAATACTTGGCGGAACTTGAAATCGGTTCGCAAATCGCTTGGCTAAAACCTTGCCAATGCCACGTTCTCCGCGCAGAATTTTAGACAATGCCGATTGGTTGACCACACCTTCTTGTGCCAATTTATACTGCGTTAAACCATGTGCATCCATTAGGGTTTGCAGTAATTCGGCTGGCTTAGACTCGAGCGGTTTAGGTTGGTGGTGCTTTTCCCACTCGAGGGCATAACCCGCCAGTACACGCCATAAACTGCGGTACGGTTCGGTGTTGGTATCGTACTTCTCGATTAAATTGGTGGTGAATTCTAGTAACTCGAGGTAATCAGCTTCGGATTGTGGGGCTTTAATTTGTTGTTGGAACGTTTGCCAAGTTTTGATAACACTGTTCATGCTGGTCATGATGGTCTGCCTCCTTTGTTCCATTTGTCGTACTCTTTGTGGTTCAGCACGTAAAGAATAAAAACGGCGCGAAATTCAAAATCTATTCGGGTAATCACACGATATTTATTGCCACCAACATCAAAAATAAAAACCAGTGTTCCATCTTTGGCTTTTGCAGTGTCCACCGCAGGAAAAAAGGCTTTGAGTTGGGCAAAATTTTCTGGCTCGAGTTTGCAAAGTAAATTGTACCAACTGCGTAGTACAGGTTCGGCTTCTGGCTGATGTTCGCAAAACGCTCGGATGGTGCGGTAAGCGATAACATTCACATCTCGAGTATAGGTCATTATGGACTGTGTTGCAAGTTATGTAAAACGATTGAGGTTGGGGACAGCAAAAAGCCTGTGCAAGACTGCACAGGCTCGAGAATATAGATTTAATTCGCACCGAGTTTGATTTTACTAAGCATTCCGTATTGACTACCGGCGGTGTTGTCTGGAACGAGCCAGCCACCAATCACAAGCCGACCATCGGTTGCTGTACCGCCAATCAGAGCCGATAACGCCGTGGTTTTGAAGGTATTATTGCCAAAATTATAGATTCGCCGATTCGATGCCACTGGGTTACTGATACTGGTGTCGGGGTTAAAGGTCGTGTCGGCAGCCCCATTTAATAAGTACCGAAAAGCAAAGACCTGAGATGCGCCGCCAGTATTTTCTTCTGCTCCAGTCACAATAATTTTATCATCCGACTGTACCAAAACTTTTTTGGCGCGTAAGGCTTGGGCAAAAGCACTGGCAGCAATGACTGTTCCACTACTGCCAAAAGTTGTGTCTAGCGTCCCATCGGAATTTAAGCGAATCATGGCAAGCACAGGGGCAGTGGTTGTGGCTGTTCCAACCACAATAATTTTTTGGTTTTGCAGTGCCACGCTGCTGGCGGCATCACCAGAACTACCAGGAATGCTTTGTATGACATGTCCGACCGTGTTAAAACTGGTGTCTCGAGCGCCAGAACTGGTAAAACGCATGATTAAAAAAGCACCTGTTGTGCCGTGTTTACCGACCACAATGATATTGCCACTTGCATCCAACATCACGCTCGAGGCTTCGTTGTCGCTGTTTGTGCCGTCTACATCGTCTATGCGGATACCAGTACCGTTAAAACTGGTATCGAGTGCGCCAGTCGTGGTGTAACGCATCACAAAAACATTTTTATCGCCGCTTGTCCCATTTTTGACGTAACCAACAGCCACAATTTGATTATTAGGTTGTACCACAAGGTCAGTCATGACATGTTCTGAACCGGTTGCACTATGAATTGTCGTATTGACAGTTTGGTTGCTCGAGAAGGCGGTGTCGTTAGAAATGTTTGAACCGACTACACTGCGTCCCATGATCAACTGAGTTCCAGAGGCTGTGGTGATGTGACCACCGCGAACAATACGGTTGAGCGAGTCAACCCCAACACTGGTGTAATAGGTGTTGGTGGCAGATGTTCCGTTGCTAAAAACAGCCCGAATATGGTCTCCGTTTGGGTAGTAAAGACCAAGCCAACCCCCTGTGCTGCTGGGCATCACTTGTCCAACACTGGCAATTCGACCGTCAGAAAACTGGGCTATATCTTCGATACTGCTTGTTCCACCCGGGCGGATGACCCGAAAACCACCAGATGCAAAACACGGATCCATCCTGCCGACCACACTGGTAGGCGCAATACTTTCCAAAAAGGCTTCTGGGGCGGCGGCACTGCCAGCAATCCGAACCTGACAAGCATTGGCGTAGTCGCCCAACGCATGAAGCGCATAATCAGAAGCGGTGTTCTGTGCCGAAGAGTAAATCGTGGTGACTTCTTCGTTGCTGTTGCGTCTGGTTTCGATGTCGGTGCTGGCTTTTTCGTCTAAACTGCCAGCGTAACGAAATTCAAAAGTAGGATTATCAAAAACCAAGGCGGTGTAAGTAAAACGGTACGCATTTGGCAAGGCTAGGGATGGTTCATTGCTGCCATCTACCCGCATGGAAATAGTCACCGTTCCAGTATCGGCGTTGGTATCGGCGGCAATCAGGCGTTGTTGGGTCGGGTTGGTTGGAGCGGCAAGATTCCGCACCCCAAAACCATACGGGAGTAAGTATTCGCCGCTTGCAAGGGCTGTCCCTGCGGTTGTGGTTAAGGACTCGAGGTCGTATTCGCTAAATAATCGTAAGTCATCTTGCCCTGCTACCAAAGCAACTGTGCCGTTACCGCTCATGGTGTGGCTAGTTTACTGGCAACAGCACGAAGATTTATATTTTAGGGCGCGAGAAATACCAAAACGTAAATCTCGAGTAGTTAGCTCGAGATTTCATGACTTTTATGGGAAATTACCTTTAGCGACTTACTGTTACCATTACAGCTTCACCATGCTCATCCAAAAGCTCAACTAAAATATCTTTGGCTTGTGAAACTCCACTAAATGCGAATGCTCCAATAACGAGGAAAATAGCAATTAACTTCTTTTTCATGAGTACCCCTTTTTACTATCGTGTTGTGTAGGCTACTTTAGCGACCTACAGTTATAGCTATAGCCTCACCATGCTCATCTAAAAGCTCAACGAGAATATCTTTTCTTGCGAATCCACTAGATGCAAACACGCCTATAATGAGAAAAACAGCAATTAGCTTCTTCAACATAACTACTCCTTTGTTCCTACTGTGCTGTAGGATAGAATAGTCTATCAGACAAAACAAAAAATTCCTGAAAATGCAAAAAAATGTTGTTTTGGACTGTGTAAATACAATTTTAGTATTGTGCTTTTTGAATAGCTTAGTGACTTATTAGAAAAAGTTTAATACACTTTTTCTACGAATTAATGAGCCTCGAGATTCCGCAAAAATGGCACCAAATCCCAACCTTAGCTGGCATGACTTTTGGTGCAAAACTACCTTATGCCCCACTCGAACAAGCCCTACAAAGTGCCACT
>JAYWHB010000272.1:0-11774 GCA_043777915.1 Deinococcales bacterium | reverse complement strand
CTGACACGGTGTTCAAATTGCTTAAAATTTTGGGCAAACATCAGTGCCAGTTTTTTAGCTTGGGTATCATACTCATCACCATTTTCCCACGCATCTCTTGGGTTAAGGACTTGACTGGGTACGCCTGTAATCTCGAGCGGCATTGCCAAGTTAAAAATCGGGTGTTGAACCGTCTGGGCGTTCTCGAGTTGCCCACTTAAAGCAGCCCGAATCATGGCTCGGGTGTGCTTGATGCTGATGCGTGTGCCAGTGCCGTAAGCACCACCAACCCAACCGGTGTTGACCAACCAGACTTGAGTGTGGTGTTCTTCGATTTTTTCACGCAGCAGGTCGGCATAAATATGCGGTTCTCTGGTTAAAAACGGCGCACCAAAGGCGGTTTCAAAACTGGCTTGCGGTTCGGTAATCCCTTTTTCTGTTCCCGCAACTTTGGCGGTGTAACCATTTAAGAAGTAATACATAGCTTGTTCTGGGGTTAGTTTAGAAATCGGTGGCAGCACCCCAAAAGCATCGGCGGCTAAGAAAATAATATGTTTGGGGTGTCCGCCAAGACTGGGCAAACGCGCATTCTCGAGTTGCGTTAATGGGTAAGCGGCTCGGGTATTTTCGGTAAGCTTATCAGAATTTAAGTCGAGTTCACGGGTCTGCATATCAAAAACCACATTCTCGAGAACCGTGCCAAAAGTGCGGGTGGTCTTGTAAATCTGTGGTTCGGCTTCGGGATTGAGTTTTATAACCTTGGCATAACAACCGCCCTCAAAGTTAAATACCCCCGTATCTGACCAGCCGTGTTCATCATCGCCAATCAGGTCGCGTTCTGGGTCTGCCGAAAGCGTGGTTTTGCCTGTGCCGCTCATGCCAAAAAAGAGTGCCACATCTTCGGCTTTACCGATGTTTGCCGAGCAGTGCATCGGCATGACATTACCGGCTGGCAACAAATGATTCAGCACTGTAAAAATACTTTTTTTGATTTCGCCAGCGTAACTTGTACCGACAATAATCACCAGTTTGCGTTTGAGGCTAATGGCAATTTGGGTCTCAGACCTCGAGCCGTGGCGGTCTGGATTGGCTTTGAAACTCGGGGCGCTGATGACCGTAAAACTTGGTGTGAAAAGCGGGGTTTCAGCTTGTGGACAAGGAATAAAAAGGTTGCGAGCAAAATGGTTATGCCATGCGTTTTCGGTCACGACCCGCACCCCAAGGCGATAACGGGTGTCTGCCCCAGCAAAGCAGTCTAAGACAAAGGCTTCTTGATTTTGGTAATGATTTAGCACATCTTGGTGTAGCGCTTCAAATTTACTTTCCTCGAGTTCTTGTTGGTAGGGGCTTGCCCACCAGATTTCTGCCTCAAAAATTGGTCCACGCACCACAAATTTGTCTTTGGCACTGCGTCCAGTGTGCTGCCCAGTGTGAGCAATAAAAGCCCCGAATCTCGAGAGCCAACCCTCACTGCGGCGTACCGCTTCTTCGATTAAGCGGGTGGTTGGCAGATTGTAATGGATGGCTTTAGCCGAGAATCCTTGGGTCTCGAGTGGTGTGGCACGGGTTGAATCGCTGTGCATGTGACTCCTTGAGGTAAAGTTTATTTTTAGAACAAACGATTGTTAGGCAGAGTCTACGCGCTAGGTGTGAAAACACGCAAGTCCTAAGTGTTACTGAATTAAGAACAGGCGAAAGGCAAAAGGCAGTTCGTAACCTTCGCCCTTTGCCTTTCACCTTTCATAGTAGACTAAAGCATGAAACAGTTCTTTTTAATGGCGCTTAGTGGTGTAGCCATAACAACCACGTTCACAACAGCCCAAACAACCCAATCGCTACGCAGTTTAGCCGACACAAGAGGCATCTATATGGGTGCTGCTGTTACACCAATTTTTTATGATAGCACCGAGCCAGATTATGGCAAGGTTCTCAGCCGCGAATACAACATGATTGTGGCAGAAAACATCATGAAGTGGTCGGCGCTTTCTTCTGGGCGTGGCAAATTTAGTTTTAATGCGGCTGATGGCATGATTGCCTTTGCCCAAAAACACCAGCAAGCCGTGCGTGGACACACCTTGGTCTGGCACGAATCATTGCCGTCATGGGTTTTAACGATTAAAGACAAAGATGAAATGCGAAACGTCCTGAAAACCCATGTGCAAACGGTTGCCAAGTATTTCAAAGGTGGGGTCTTTGCGTGGGATGTCTTAAACGAAGCGATTCTCGAGGATGGAAGTTACCGCAAAACACCATTTTATAATTTACTTGGCGTAGAATATATTGCCGATGTTTTTAAGTGGGCAAAAGAAGCTGACCCGAGCGCTAAACTTTTTTACAACGATTACAACACCGATGGAATCAATCCAAAATCCACGGCGGTCTACAACATGGTCAAAGCCCTAAAAGCCAGTGGTGTACCCATAGACGGGGTTGGTTTTCAAGCCCATGTAGACAGCAACTTTAATGTGGTGCAGCAACGCACCTTAGAAAACTACAAGCGTTTCCGTGACCTCGGTTTTGAGGTTCAACTGACCGAAGTGGATGTCACTTTGTCTGGTAATGCTGCACGGGCAGAGCGCTTAACTGCCCAAGCCAAAGTCTATAAGGATTTATTGTCAACCTGTTTAGCCGTGAAATGCACAGCTTTTATCACTTGGGGTTTCACCGATGCGTTTTCTTGGCGCTCAGCTAGTGCGCCCCTGCCTTTTGATTCAGATTATCAACCTAAGCCTGCCTATTTTGCTCTGCTTGAGGCATTAAAAGCACCTTGAAAACCCAAGCTTAAAAAAATTCGGTCTCGAGTTTTGGATTGAAAACCAATCCATTTTGAATATGGTCAGAACATACAGTACAATGGGTCTATTCTTAGTCTTTTAGGAGCAAATCTTGAAGTTTTACGTTATTGGTGATGTCACCGTAGACCATATGCACTTTTTAGAACGAATTCCCGTGGCTGGAGAGGACATCACTCCTAGCCGCACTGTTTTGCTGCCCGGCGGTGCGGGTGGCACAATGGCATACCATGCGGCTCGCCTTGGGCATAGCGTGACCTTGGCGGCTCGAGTTGGACAAGACCCGTTTGCAGATGTGGCCTTGGAAAACTTAAAAAAGAGTGGGGTGCAGTTAAGCGCCTTGCAATACGACACCAGCATCATGACCAGCACCGTCACTATTTTGGTCACAGAAGGTGCAGAACGCACCATGATTAGTGCCAGTGGAGCAAATCGTTATTTGAATGTCGGACAAATAAATTCAAAAACCCTAACTTCCAGCGATGCAGTGATTATCAGTGCGTATGCCATGATTACTGGGGCGCAACGTGAATACACCTTAAACGCCATGCAGCAAGCCAAAAAAGCAAAAATTCCAGTCTTTATTGACCTTGGTACTGGGGCTGTCAATGCGGCTGGCACAAGTTTACTCGAGATGGTCAAAAGCGCCGATTATTTACTGATGAATCAACTCGAGTTATTTAGAATTACAGGTGAAAACAGTATTTCTGAAGCACTCGAGAACCTAGAAGCCCTTGGTTTACAAACTGTGGTGATTAAAGTCGGAGCGCTCGGCGCAATTCTTTGGACACCAAAAGAATCTGAATTGCTCGAGGGCTACGCCGTAGAAAATGTGCTGGACACGACTGGCGCTGGCGATGCCTTCACTGTCGCGTTTGCTCATGCCGTCTTAAGTGATTTTACCTTATCAAGAGCCGTGGCGTATGCCAATATCGCAGGGGCAATGGCAGCCCAAGCCATCGGCGCACAAGGGGCAACCTTAGACCATACCCAAATTGTCGAACATTTGACTGAGCGCGAAGCCGAAAAAGCCGCCCGAGTCCTTGCCAAACAAACCCGTTCAGGGAAACGAATCAAACCCAAAGACACCAGTCTGGCGACTCCAATTAAAGTAGTTGCCGCAAAAGCTCCAGCACCAGTCCCAAGTAAGCCCCCAGTCCCGACCAAAGTACCCAGCCAAAGTCTCGAGACACCACCCGCCCCGATTATCGAACCAGAAGAACCGAAAAAACGTGGACGCAAACGCGCCACTTAGCAACGGACTGCCAACGCGCCACTTAACGCCGAAACGCCTCTATGCCACCCAGTTGTTTAAGTTCAGTCTCGAGTACCGCCACGGTTTTACTCGGACGACTGTTTTTATCGCCTGGTAAGGTCTTAGCGACAATCTCGAGGAGGTCAACAAAACCGTCTTGGTCTGCGTCTTTACGGGCTTTTAAGGTTTGATAAATGGCAACACTGACATCCCCTTTGGCTTTGTCAAAATAGGCAATTTGAATGGCAGTGCCAAAAGCATTCCATTTGTTGCCACCGTACCGACTGATATGACAATAATTGCAAGTTACGGCTGTTTGGACTGCTTGCAGTTTTAATTGTTTAATGGATTGCATTCGGTGGGCAGTCGTGGCGTTTGAAAAAGAAAACCCAATACCACTGACACAGACAGTCAGCAACAATCCTGATTTGAAATTCATGGGCTTATCTTAGCAAATCCTAGACTTCTGCACGACATTTTATACCCAAACAATCCGTCATTCCTATAATTCAAATTGCGTATGTAATGCAAGTTGCCTCGGTGTTAGGCTTGTCAAAACTCGAGAACGCTCAACTCGAGTTGCTGGATGGCAAATGCTCAAAGGTTTTCGTGGACTTGGTTTTTTCTTCATGCAGTACAAAGTAAAATGGACACTTGGTTTAACTTGCGTGTTTTTCTCGGTGGGCATTTCTTTACTTGGACCACCTTTTTTTGTTCGATTTGTGATTGATGAACTCTATGCTGGGCGAGCCACCTTAGAAACGATTGGCTTAAATGCCTCTTATATTATTCTGACGACATTGGCTGCCAACATTATTGTGTTTATGCAGCGTCAATACAATGTCGTCTCGAGTTATTTAGTGGCTTACGATGTGCGAAAAGCCATTTTTGATCATTTAACCACCCTAGATCAAACGTATTTTCATGTCACCAAAACAGGGGACTTGATGAGCCGTTTGACTTCGGACTTAAATATGGTGCGTGAAATGCTTGGCTTTGGAATTAACGCTGGTTCGCAGACTTTACTGCGTTTAATCATGAGCTTAGGCTTGATGATTTGGTTATCGCCAACGTTAGGTTTTATTGTGCTGGGCGTGTTTCCATTTATTGCGGGTTTACTCGCCATCATGGTTAGAATCATTGCTAAGCGCTATGTGGCAGTTCAAGAACAGGTCAGTTTAATCAGTGCCAAAGCTCAAGAAAACTTTAGTGGTATCCGTGTGGTCAAGGGGTACGCCATCGAAGACCGCGAAATTGACGAATACAAAGGCATGAACGCCGAGTATAAAAAACGCAGTATGGCACTGGCACTTGCCGAAGCCCCCGAATGGGCAGCCGTGGGCATTTTTATGAACGCCATTTTTGTGATTGTGCTGCTGGTCGGCTCGAGAGAATTACTCTATCAAGGGGCATTATCTGGCAATGCGGCGGCAAATTTTGCTGGATTAACCCCCGGTAAATTTGTGCAGTTCTTTACTTATTTATTTGAACTGAGTTGGCCGATGTTAGCCATAGGCTGGATGACCAATGTGTTCCAGCGTGGCTCGAGTAGTTGGTCGCGTTTACAAGAAATCCTTGATGCCAAAAGCATGATTACCGATGCTCGAGCCGACCCAAGTATTAAAGAAGTTATTGGTGCAATCGAATTTAAGGATGTCAGTTTTAAGGCAGATGGGCGGGCATTGTTATCAAACATCAACTTAAAAATAGAACAAGGCAAAACCATTGGCATCACTGGGCGGACTGGCAGTGGTAAGACCTTACTGGCACAGTTAATTGGGCGCTTGATTGACCCAAGCACTGGCACAGTCCTGATAGACGGCACAGATGCCCGCAACGTCCCAATTCAAGTGCTGCGCGGTGCAATTGGGCTTGTGCCACAAGAACCATTTTTGTTCTCCGATAAAATCTCTGAGAACATTGCCTTTGGTTTACCCAACAGCACCCAAACTGCCGAACCAAACAACCCCGACTTAGAACGGGTCAAAAATGCCGCCCGAATCGCAGGACTCAGTAAAGACGTGCTGGACTTTAAGGAACAGTTTGAGACCATTTTAGGCGAACGCGGCGTAACCCTTTCTGGTGGGCAACGCCAACGCACCGCGCTGGCAAGGGCAATTGCTCGAGAACCCGCCATTCTAATTTTAGATGACAGCATGAGCGCTGTGGACACCGAAACCGAAAGCCGAATCTTAAATGAACTTAAGACTGTGCTGGCAAACCGCACCGTGATTTTAATAGGACACCGTGTTTCCACCCTGCGATTTGCTGACCAAATTGTGGTTCTCGAGCATGGGCGGGTTCTCGAGACCGGCAGCCACGAAGCGCTCATTGCCCAAGGTGGCTACTACGCCGAAATGGAACGCAAACAAAGCCTACAAACCGAACTCGAGGAAGACGCAAACACTGAACTGATAGGAGCAAAAAGCCAATGAAAGCCTCCAAAAGAATGAAAAATTATTATCGTTACAGGACAGACACAGGGGTCTGTCCCTACAAAAATGGTATAAAAATACGTCAGGTAGGGGCGAACCCCCGTGTTCGCCCTGCTGTTCTATTCACACATTCAACGAAAAATCCTAGCTTCGAGAGCTTTTGGGAGCTATCATGAGAGAAGAAGACGCTTTCCAAAAACAATTTGATTGGCAACTGACCAAACGAATTTTTGGCTACTTACGCCCGTACATGTGGGTTGCGATTGGCGCACTGGTACTCGCCTTTTTGAACAGTGCCACCAATCGGCTCTACCCGTTCTTACAAGCCCAAGTCATAGACCAATACCTGATTCCCAAAGCTGGCTCGAGTTTTGCGGCTGTTGGCATAGACGAGCGCTGGAATGGAATAGTAACCATCGGAATTATTATTGCCGTGGTTGCTTTAATAGAATTTGTGGTGCGCTTTGGATTTAATTATGTGCTGTCATATATGGGTCAAAGTGTGCTGTTTGATATTCGCGCCGATTTATTTTCTAAGTTGCAACGCTTGCCACTTGCTTATTTTGACCGTAACCCAGTCGGGCGTTTAATCACCAGAGTCACTTCGGATGTAGACGCAATCAACAGTTTTATCACCGACGGCTTAATGACTTTGGTGCAGAGCATTTTTGTGATTGGGGCAACCGCAATTTTGATGTTCACCTTAAACTCTAAACTGGCATTGGTTGCCTTTGCTGTCGTGCCAATTCTGTTTTTTGCGCTCAGATTTTTTCAAACCCAATTTCGCAAGAGTTACCGCGAAATCCGTATCAAACAAGCGATTGTCAACACTGCCTTAAACGAAAACATTACGGGCATGGGAACAGTCCAAATTTTTAACCGCGAAGAACGCCAACGCCGAGATTTTGACAAACTCAACACCGATTTTTTGAAAGAATTCTTAAAAGCCGTGCGCTGGTTTAGTTTTTTCTTTCCAACCGTTGGCATTATCGGTAATGGCGCACTGGCAGCCGTGATTTGGGTCGGTGGCGGCGATGCGGTCAGAAATGCGGTTAGCATTGGAGTGTTGTACGCTTTTACCCGTTATGTCTTCGATTTTTTCCGTCCTTTAGAAGATTTAAGTAATGTCCTCAACACCTTACAGGCAGCTATGGCAAGTGCTGAACGAATCTTTGGCATTTTAGACGAACCCGAAGTGGTGACTGACGCACCAAACGCCAAGAAAATCGTTGGCGGATTCAAAGGCGAAGTGGAGTTTAAGGACGTTTGGTTTAGTTACAAACCCGTCGGAGAAGAAGTCCTCGAGACCGATTGGGTACTGCGTGGCATTAACCTGCACGTCAAGCCCGGGCAGAGCGTCGCTTTGGTTGGCGCAACAGGCGCTGGAAAAACCAGCATCATCAGCCTAGTCTCGAGATTCTACGACATTCAAAAAGGCAGTATTTTGGTGGATGGCACAGATGTCCGTGACATTGTGCAGCGCGACCTCCGCAAACACATTGGGGTGGTCTTACAAGATGTTTACCTCTTTAGTGGCACGATTGAATCGAACTTACGAATGAATGATGAAACCATCCCGCTCGAGAAAATCATCCAAGCCTGTAAATATGTTGGTGTTCACGACTTTATCTCGAGCCTTGCCAACGGTTATAAAACCGAGGTTAAAGAACGTGGCGCGACCCTTTCGACAGGACAAAAACAGCTTTTGGCGTTTGCTCGAGCCTTAATTGCCAACCCCGATATTCTACTTGTGCTAGACGAAGCCACTGCCAACATAGACACCGAATCCGAACTGCAAATCCAAGACGCACTGGCTAAAGTCATGCACGGACGAACCAGTATTATCATTGCCCACCGTTTAAGCACGATTAAAAACTGTGACCGAATTATTGTGATGCGAAAAGGTAAAATTGTTGAAGAAGGCAGCCACGACGAGTTGCTGCGGCATAAGGGGTATTATGCCACGCTGTACAATTTGCAGTATGCTGACCAAGAACTGGCGGGCGTGTAGCTCTTACGGACTCCCCCCGCCGCAAGCGGCGACCCCTTCTTGCTCGTGGAATAGCACCTGTCGGGCTACTCGCGCCTCAACGAGGGGGTTTTGGTTTTTTGGCTTGTTTTAACCGCCACCGAGTTGCGACAAGAATTCTTTGTTACTGTCGGTGCGGTTCAGGCGCTCGAGGAGCATTTCCATTGCCTCGGCGGGATCCATGTCGGAAATGACTTTTCGCAGCAACCACATTTTATGGAGGACATCAGTGGGCAGCAGCAATTCTTCGCGGCGCGTACCAGATTTAAGAATATCAATGGCTGGGAAAATTCGGCGTTCCTCGAGACGACGGCTTAAATGCAGTTCCATATTGCCAGTGCCTTTGAATTCCTCGAAAATCACATCATCCATTCTCGAGCCAGTTTCGACTAAGGCAGTTGCCAAAATGGTTAAGCTACCGCCATCTCGGATTTTACGGGCAGCGCCAAGAAAACGCTTTGGGAAGTACAGGGCGTTGCTGTCTAAACCACCCGACAGCGTGCGCCCTGTGGCTGGTGTGACCAGATTATTCGCTCGAGCCAAGCGCGTGATGCTGTCCAAGAGAATCACCACATGACCGCCTTCTTCGACAATGCGGCGAGCGCGTTCATGGACAAACTCAGCAACCCGCACATGGTTTTCTGGCGGCTCATCGAAGGTACTTGCCACGACTTCGGCAGTGGTACTTTCCCTAAAATCGGTGACTTCTTCAGGGCGTTCGTCTACCAGCAGCACAATCACTTTAATTTCTGGATGGTTGGCGGTGATACTGTTGGCAATTCGCTTTAAGAGGGTGGTCTTACCAGCTTTGGGGGGCGCGACAATCAGACCACGCTGCCCGCGACCAATTGGCGCAAGCAAATCCACGACCCTCGAGGCAACCGTAGCGGCATCGGTCTCGAGGATGATTTGGCTATCTGGGTGTTCGGGAATCAGGTCATCGAATTTGGGGCGCAGGGCGGCGGCGGCGGGGTCTTGGGAATTAACGGCTTCGACTCGAATCATCGAATTAAAACGCTCGATTTCCTTACTTGGACGCGCTACACCAACCACATAATCGCCAGTACGAAGTTGGAATTGCTTGATTAAGCCCGCCGAAACAATCACATTGCGCGATTCTGGGGTGAGCAAGCTATCTTGCAAGAAGCCGTAGCCATCCTCGGAGATTTCAAGGAAGCCTTGCGCCAGACTGTACCCATCCTCGAGCGCGTGTTTCTCGAGAATAGCCAGTACCAAAGCCTCTTTTTCAAGGTCTTTAGCGTTTTCTACCCCAGCTTTGGTGGCAAGAAGATGAAGTTCGGGAAGGATTTTTTGTTGTAACTCGAGATAATTCATTGAGGACTCCGATATATTCATGTTACGAAAATGATTTATTGTTTTTAAGATGTGAAAAAACTGACGACAGCATAACCAATGAAAACAATTGGAACACCTATTTGCCAATACTTACAATCAATAAAAAAAACGCCATCCTGTCTTTTATATAAACTTGGCTGACCCGTTTTGGGATCAATCATTACTTTTCCTTTATCTGAAAATTTAACACGCAAAAAATTCATTGAATAGTAAGCGATACCAGCCCCGACTAAACTACTGAGAAAAATAGCTAATTTGTCGCCTAAAATACTACTCAAACCCACAATCAAAACGGCTGTTCCAACACAGGAAGTAAAAAGTTGGGCTATTAGCAAAACAATTCCAAAACCAGACCAAATAATCACAAATCCCCCTGTTTTTTACTCGAGTCTATCCTACCAAAATTCTCATCGTCTCAACTTTGGGTGTTTTCACAAACCTATTCTGGCATTAGCTCATACATTTGTTCGACAACAGCGTTGGCTCTGACTCCAACTTTGGTTAAGTACCACTCGAGGCGGCTCTCGAGTTGCGAACGGCGCTTATCTTTGCTTGGTAATGTTTTTAACTCGAGACTTAACAATTTAATTTGCTCCATCCATTCGAGCATTTCCTCAAAAATTGGGTTAAAGGCTGGGGTTAAATCTTCTAAAATTGGATTTGCTTTTTTGGTTTGTGGTTTTGCTTGGCGCGTCCGGGCAGCTTTTTCTTGGCTTCTCGAGCTTGCTCTTGGTACAGTTTGGTTTCCTTTTGCCAGTATTGTTCTATCCATGGGGCATCACCTGCTTTGATTTTGCGTTGTTTTTCTTCGTGCCGTTTGACTTGGGTTTCTAGGGATGAGATACGTTTTTTGAGTCGTTTGTTTTTACCCACGTAACCAGTCCTCAAGAGGCGACGAAGCTATTTGCATTTTGTGTAATTTGGTATCTAGTCTCGAGTCAGAATCGGTATAGACGTTATTAAGTTGCTCGGTAACACTCAATTCTTTTGCCAGAAAATCATTCATGGCTTGGGTGAACAACTCACTGCTCGAGATACCTTTAGCTCGAGCGTAACGTTCGGCTTGGCGTTTGGTGCTTTCTGGAATTTCAAGAGTCGTTGGCATCTTGCTGCTTATCGTAGCAAAATTTTAACTTTGCCGCTCAAATTTCTCGAGGCTATCAGCTTTGGCTCGAGTTTAGGCTGTCAAAATAACGTGGTTTGTGAATTTGTGGTTTTTGTCGTCTCGAGGTCATCACCATATTTTTCTTTGAGTTGCCTTCTGAAGACATCAAGCGAACCTTCGTGATTTTGCAAGAACCAATGCAAATGGTTTTTGAGGTAGTTGCTGCGTAAATCGGGGTCGCGTAAGTCGTTGGGGATTCATTCCATGCGCGGGTCTATGCTGTCAAATCCAGTGAATTCTTTTTGTAGGCGCTGCTCGGTCATGGTGACATAAGCTGGGTTGATTTCAAATCCAATGCAGTTACGCCCAAGTTGCTGACAGACCCTTGGAGTTGTGCCACTGCCAAAAAATGGGTCAAGAATCGTGTCCCCAACACTGCTCGAGGCAAGAATTAAGCGCTCGAGTAACCCTTCTGGCTTTTGGGTTGGGTGGTCTTGGCGGTTTTCGTTGCAATAATGAACGTGCGAGAATTCCCAAACATCGCCGGGGTTTGCGCCCCGCATGTTGTTGCGTTCTCGGTAGTATTTTTGTGGGATTCGCACTGAGTCCAAGTTAAAGTTAAATTGCTCGGTTTTGGTGAACATCAAAATATCATCGTGGCGTGGAGAAAAACCACGGGTTTTACCAATACCTTGGGTGTAATGCCAGACAATCCAACTGTTGAAGTAGGGCAAACGCACTAATAAGTAATTCATGAGCCAAGCCCCAATAATTGCTTAATATACTCATCGTCAAAAGCAGCTTTTGCTCGTTTAGCACGCAT
>JAYWHB010000271.1:0-11780 GCA_043777915.1 Deinococcales bacterium | reverse complement strand
GTCAAGCTGATCGCCAAAGCCTGCCCGTACCCCGCATTAAAAGAGATGTTACTACTGGCATACTCGGTTTTGCGTAAACGCTGACCCGAGGTCAACAGCACTTCAAATTCTGGAAACAAAAGGTTAGTCATGGCTTTGGCACGATCAACTTTGAACCGTTCGGCGGGCTAAAGGCTGGTTTGGGTTTATTGAGCGCCACGATTGATAAAATCGTGGTCTTATACCGTGCAGCGATTTTTTGAAGCGTATCGCCTTGCTGCACGGTAATCACAATTGTCTTGGCTGTCCCCGTGCTGCCAGAAGCTGGCACAATCACTCGAGGCTGCTGGTTGTTAATTTCAATCAAGGTATAGGTTAAAAGTCGCGCAAAAATAATCCCATTCTCAATTCGTCCACCAAGTTCATGTTCAACTTCAGGCATTCCAATCGGATAGCCCGTAAATGAGTCTCGAGCGCTTTTACCCCATGTCACTGTGACCTTATGCGGTCTGCCATCACCACGCCCAAAAGACGGCAAAATAATCAGATAATAAAAGGCTTCGCCAGCATCGCCCCAAAGGTCAATGTTGGCGCTCCATTCACGCACCCCCTGCGCCCCAATTTGCACATGAGGGTAGCCGCCCAAAATCGGGGTCGCCTCAAACGCCTGTGGCTGTTTCAGGCTAAAGGTTTCGGGCAAACTTGGAATCTGATTGCGTTTATTGGTGGTTCTGTCCCAGAATTCGATGCTCACGGTGTACCCGCCGTCTTTGGCACAAGCGGCTTGCCAACCCGCCCTGCGCCGGGTATGCCCAGCGCAACCGCTTTTTTGACCCCAAGGTTGGCGGCATTGGCGGCGGCTTGTGGATTCGGAGCAGTAATCGTCTGCTGGACTGTGTCCTGAACATTGGCGGCGGCATTGGCTACCTGAGCCGCTTTGTACTCATCAAGCAGTTTTTGGGTTTTGGCTAACTCGAGATTCAAGCCACTGGTAATTCCCGCCACTTCAAAGCCACTGCCCAAAAGCTGCCCCAGCAAGGGGGTGCTACGGAAAAGCTCAATTGTCTTATTGGCAAATTGTAAAACCGACATATAGGCTTGGTTAAAGCCATTATTTGCCCAACCAGCCAAGCCAAGGAAAAAGCCCTGCACAGGTTTAATAATCGCATCATTAAAAATAATTCCTGCACCTTCCCATGCGTAGGTCATGGTCTTACCAATTTCATTCATGCTTTCATTGAAAATAAAAACTGCACCTTCCCACGCTTCAGACATCAGATTGCCAAAACCAATCACTCCGCCGCCGCGCTTCTCGGTTTCAGTCGCCAGAATTCCAAAGCCCTCGATAGAGGTTTTTAAGCCAATTCCAATGGCGGCAACACCAAGCGCTACTGCTCCAATAACAGTTGCGAAACCCAAAGCAATAAACCCTGCTGCCCCTACGGTAAATTCTGCCAAGGTCTTTATACCCGTCTGCAAATTGGTATTGACCCCGCCCGAATTATCGGCAACCAAACCAAACATATCGCCGATGTTGCTCGAGACCCAAGTCACCCCTTCTTTGATGGCATCAAAGAACCCTGTAAAAATTGGTATTACTGCGTCAATGGCTGGCTTGATATAATCATTAAAGCCATTCTTTACTCCAATCACAAACTGGTCAAAAGCTGGCTTACTCTTATTGATAAAATCAAATAATTGTGTCCCGCCTAGGCTAATTCCTTTAATCAGCTTGCCCGTTAAAAATCCGACCCCATCAGCCACTTTGGAAACAACTTTTTCAATTTCTTGGGCTGCCTTGGTTGGGCTGCCGTCTTTATTGACCAAAAAGTCCATTACGCCAGCCATCCCAAGCTTGACTTGCTTAAACAGTGGTCCGCCTAGTATTTGCAACGTGGACTTACCAAAATCTTGTATGCTCGAGACCAAGCCGTCAAAGGTCGCGGCTTGTTGAGCTACCAAAGCGGGTGTCGCAATAGATTGCAGTGCAGCCCGAAATTTAAGCAAGCGCTCTGGGGCTGCCAATTTATTAAAGGCTTCGGCTTCCATACCTAACTTGTCTTTCAAAAAGGAAAATAAGGCAGTGTCGTTGTTGGCATTACCCGCTAAAATCAGCCCTGCATCTCGAGCCGCTTGGTCAGCATCTTTAGCGAGGTTTGGAATTAACTTAGAAACCGTCACCACTTCATTGGCTAAGCCGCGGACTGTTTGTAAATTGCCACCAGCCTCGCCAATCACTTTACCAATCGTGGCATTGGTGACTAAAACTCGCTCTTCGGTTGTCCCAGCCCCCACCATCGCATCACGGCGGTGCAAGTTGATTAAATTCCCAGACCGCACCAGCGATTCAGTCAAAGATTCGGTGCTATCAAAGGCTTTACCATTGCTGCCAATGTAATCGGTGTTGCTCGAGATTAAGGCTGCCAAGCTGAGTTTTTGCTGCTCAAGGGCGCTGTTAGAACTGAGTAATTTTGCCCCTAAAAATCCAGCCCCAACCGTGGCGGCAAGCGTTTGGAAACTAAAAATGCTACGGCTGACGGTCTGTCCTAAACCAGCCATTTTATTGCCAAGGTTGCCAATCAAGGGCGGTATTTCATTCACCCGAGCGCGTAAATTGCCCATGGCTTGCATCCCACCAAGTCCAAAGCCCTTAATCATTGCCCCAGCAATCTGGCTGGCTCTGCCAATGCTCGAGAACGATGCGGCGGTGCTTTGGTTTTGTCGTGCCAATGCCGCCGCATGGCTTTGAGCGTTCTGGATTCGTTGCTGTAAAGCCGCAATACCTTGCATCCCACCAAGCGTCACAGGGTTAGAAATGGGTGGCTGTATCGCTGTTTGGTTACTTTGCGATGCCCGAAATAGGTTTGCAAAACTAAGTCCTGTTTGTTGGTTTTGTTGCCGCAAGCCAGCCGCCTTAGCTTGTAAGGCATTGACTTGACCAAGCAGACCTTGCAGAGCCGCAGTTGCACCACCTGTATTGGCGCTGACTGCTACTTGTATAGGCTTAGGTGGTTTTACGCCAAGTGTGAAAGGTTGAAATGGCGGTGCTTGTTGTGGCTGAATTGGTCGTCGTACCGAAGCTACCGAAATCACTTGGGCTGCGGTCAAGGGTGATGGTGCTGTAGGCACAACTGGTGCAATTGGGGTTGCACCTAGCTTCACTTGCGAGGCTTGGAATAAATTACGAAAACTGAGTCCAGTCTTTTGGTTTTGCATTGCCAGTTGCTTAGATTGAATCACGGTTTTCTGAAAACCCTGCCCAAGCACCCCCACCGCTTGACCGACCTTTTGCGCCCCTTGTCCAACACCGAGTAAAGCGGGTTGGAACACCTGAACGCCTTTGTTAAAGGCGCTAAAAGTCCCTGCTTGCTTTTGTACCGCGTTGGTAAATGCACCAACCCCACCCGCGCCACGTTGTCCAGCCAATCCAGCCGCACGAAAACCAGCCGCACCCGTCTTAGCAAAATTACTAAAACCTTTTGTGCCGCTTGTACCAATGCTGATGCCAAGTCTAAACGGGGTCATTTTTTACCTTTTAATGCGTCGTGGTAGCGCTTATTTTCCTTAGCAATATCATTGGCAAATGCCAATATCATTCGCATTGGGTAGTTCTGGGCTTCTAACCCCATTTCTTTACAAACCATGCGGATAATCTCACGTACCGCTCGAGCGCGGCGTTCACCTACAAAGGGTTTTCACCACTGTCAGCTTTGATCCAATTCTCGAGCCATTTATCAACATCGCTCGGTGGGTTGCAATTGGCTTGCAGCAGTTTGGCAGCGTTGCTAATCACCGATTCACCATCAGACAACAACACCCCAAAGGCTTTTTGCAGTCTCGAGATTAAACGGTGCGGGAAGGTCTTAAATTCTTCTTCGCTAATTTTTCGCCAACCCGTCTCATCTTTAACGCTGGTGCTTCGCACAAGCTGGATAATCCCCATCTGAAACTCGGAAGCGGTCTTGTACTGCGGATGATTGGCGAGATACAAGTGGATCTCGCCCGATAGCTCGCAGACCTTATAGCTCTTGCCCTCAAAGCTGATTTCTTTCTCGAGTAAAGTCATGCCGCCGCCACTGTGGTGTACTTAGAACCAAGGTGAGTTACCGTTGCCGTAAACATCCGTGGGTCATCCGAGCCTTCTTCGTATTCAAATGGGCTGACCTTAAACGCCCATGCACCCGTCACCACCAACTGACCAATGGCTTTGGTGCGCTCACGGTCTTTGTAAAACTTTAAGGTCAGGGCTTTGCGTCGCGTGGCTTGATTTAGCTCGTCGCGCCATGTGGTCATTTCGGTGTGCAACGCATCCAAAGCCAGTCCTTCATCCTCGCGTTCGGTAAACTCGAGTTCAATGTCTTCGTACTCGAGTCCGCCGGTTGGTTCTTTGCGGGTCGTTCCCGCCACTTTGCTGTCGGCGGTGTCTCGAGTCTTGGGCTGTGTGCCACCGCCCGACCATTTAGCCACGGTTGGGATTGCCACACCCGCCAATTCAACAATTGCAAATGCTTTGCCAGCCATTAGTTACCCCCTGGTACTGCTGTGGCTTCGACTTCGACTGCCACAAAACGCCCTTCGACTTTGCCAATCCGTAACCAAATAATCCGTGCCACCTTGCCAATACTCAATCCCAAATAAAAAACTGGTTCGGGTCCATCTGTGCCGTTAATTACATCACCACGCCAGTCCCAACCTTTACCGCGTTTGCCAGTCAGCAAGGAGGCAGGGTACTGGGCAAAGATTTCTTCAATCTGGGCATCGGCTCGAGCAAAGCTGTCTACCGAAATATCAGCATTGACCCCCGCCACTTTATTGCCAAACAGGTACTCGTCACGCAGCAACACGTCAGTCTCTAAAAAGCTGGTCACATCTGCCACAATCATGTTCTGGGCGCGTTTGGTAGACCATTGGCGGTAACGCGGGTCAAGCGACTGACTCAGGACATCACGAATAATCACACCTTTGCGGCGTTTATCGGAGACATAGAAAAGCGGATTGACATTGGCGGCGGCAAAGCCTTCTTTTTTTACATTGCTATCAAAGCTGCTCCAGCCCTTGACCGCAATGTTTGCCCCAACCTTGTTATAACTGCGGTTGCCGTCTGGTCGGGCAGAAATGACGGCTTGCGCCAGCACCTGAACTAAACCGGGTAGGCGTTTATTTTTGTTGCGCCACCATGCGCCCCAACCACTCGAGACCGCAATGTCACTACTGGCTGGCAAGGCAGTGGTGTAAATCGAGGCTGCACTCGGGGTGGTTAAATCGCCCAAATGCGCCAACGTGCTATGACCAAGCGGGGTTATCGCATTTGCCAGTGTGGTCACATCGCTGGCTGTCCAAACCGCGCCAACCAGTGCGTTTGCCACATCGGTTAAATCAGCCAGTGCAAGCGCGGCTGCTCCACGTTCGGTGCTGCTGGCGGCAGCTGGGTCTGTACCGCCAGACAAGGCATATGTTCCAACGGCTGGTTCAGTGGTGTTGGTGTACACGCCACTTGGCGCAGCATCAATCATCTCAATAAAGTCACCGAAGTTGTTATTCCACGCGGTAAGCGCATAGTTCTCGCTTGCCACGTCCATATTGGCTTCGTTAATTGTGCCAATCACCTCGAGCGTTGCCGCAATCAGCAATTCAATTTTGGTGTCAATTCGACCCGCACCGGTATCGCTTGTGCTGTAGCGCCCTCGAGACACCCGCACACTGAAGCGGTTGTCGTCCGCACTTAAGCGCTTTGAACGAAATTGTGCCGTTGCCACGGGTACGCCCTGAAAATCCAGAATGGCAGCGCTGGCAGCTTTTGCTCCGCCCGCACCCGTCACCCGCCCAACCCATAAGCCAGACTTGGTTTGGTCTAAAAAGGCGCGTACTTGGTCGTTAATTGTCTGGGTGGCAAGGGTACGCCCGAGCTTTAAGTCAATCTCGGATTCATCATCAATCCGAATCAACACATTGTCAAGGTTCAAACTTAAACCCGAGTTTGCTTCTGCTAGGATAATTACGTTTGTGCCACTGCTGATAATTACATCACCAGCCGTTTCATTATCGTCAATTACCCTGATTTTGGGTGCTTCTGCCATTATTGTTCACCGTCCTTTTTGCGCTTTGGTACTAGGGTGGTTATTTCAACCACTTGCGAGACTGCTGGACTTCCAACAACTTCGATTGTTTCAATTGCACCGATTTTTAAGGCTCGAGTAATTTCAGAATGTTCAGCCTCGGCTTCAAAAATAAGCCCATGCTCGACTTCGATATTGCCCCCGTCGCTGTGGGCATTCTCGAGCGTAATGCGTTTTAATCCTTTGTAATTCATACTCCTCCTAAAATCTTGATTTCACTGCCTCTAGGTACAACAAGCGGCAGGGTGCTGACAATCGTTTGGACATTTGGCAGGTCAGTGGTCACCAGTCGGATTCGTCTTGCTCGGTACGCAACCACAGCGTTGCTCGGCGGGTAGGTTGCGCCCGTGCTGTCTTCGGTCAAAGGATAGGTTAAACGCCACATAAAAACCGCATGAACCCCGAGAAAATCACCATCCACAAAGGCTGTGGTGTCGTACTGGGTCTCAAAAATATAATTGCCAACGGTATAGGTCTTTTTTGCTTTGTCCAATGCCGCAAATAATTTAGATTCATTGCGTAAATAAGCACGGTTGACATCATCATTTTTGCGGTCTTTAGGTTCTCGAGTCTCATGAATGTACAAATGAATCCCCAGCATCCTCTGGGCTTTTTCAGGGGGTGGAATAACTGCCACTGCTTGAGTCAATACATTGGTTGTCAGCACTGTTTTGGCTTTGGCATCGCTGGGGCGGTCAAACGGCTGGGTCACTGGAAACCGATAATCAATCCCGACCGCAATCCCTTCTTCGCGCACCATGTCCGGGTCTACCATGCCAATGGTGCAGCGCTTAGCTACACTCGAGCCGTTTAGTGCCATCCCATGAAACGATAAACCAGCGTTTTCGATGACTTGGGCTAGAATTTCGAGCGCCGAAAGAATCACTGGATTGCCCCTGCCGCGTAATCTGGGTACTCTTTGCCATCCAGTACCATGTTGACCGCATCAGTCATCACTTTTAAGTACCTGTTCAGGTTGCTATAAAACACAGGTCCAGCCAAAGGACGGGCTGGGATTCGTCCGTCTCGAGACCCGAACTCCTGCACCAGCATGTACGGCTCACCGTCTTTGACCGCAGTCACCCCGACTTCAAGCTCCAAGGCTTGCAAGAACCGTACCCCAATGCTTTTTAAGGCGGCTTGGGTTGCAATTAAAGTCCGTCGGTCTAAGCGCTTGGCAATTTTCTTTCTCAGGTATTGAGCATTCAGTGGCTTCCATTTGGCTTTTAGGCTCTGAGTATTCCAAGCCCCGCGTAAATCTTCACCGTACATCACTGCAATCTGACGGTGCGCTCGATCCAAGCTCAAATCCATACGTTTTGGAAAGGTCATAAAATACAAAATTGCCGCATCCCAATCGCCCTGCACCTTGTACCCAGCCTTTTTAGCGGCGTTCTTGTAAATCTTTAAGCCGTTGCCAATGGCAATAAAACCGGCTGCTCCAGTCCACGATATTTGCAAAGTCAAACCAAGATTGACCGGCTGATTAACTCGAGCAATCATGCGTACCCCAGTAACACGTCAAAACGCCACAGTTCCGCACCTCGGTACTCGGGCTTGACCCCAATCACTTCAAAACGGCGTTCGTCAATCCAAAAGCTGCCTTTTAATTCTGGGATTAAGTCTGCCGCCAGCACTTTTAAGATCGCTTGTTGACCAATGCGGTACTGATGCAAACTGCCAAAACTGGTTACTTGCTCCTGACTTGGCGATAAGACTGGCACAACCGCCACGCAAATTTTGTCCACTGTCGGGGTGTTCAAATTGACGACTGTCCCCGTGCGGCTGTACTCGAGATTTTGCGGTTCACTATACTGACACGGCTTGCCATTAAAGCGAAAATACGCATCGGCTTCTCGGTTGAGTCTTAAATGCTCAGGGTGTCCATTCATGATCGCGTCAAATCTCCTACAACAACCACGCGGCTTAAGGTCGGTATTCCAATGTTTTGGCTGTTCAAGGCTTCATTCAAAAGCGCTTGGTGTTTCTCGAGGTGCTTCTGGCTCTTAGAACGCAAATTTTTAATCTGCTGGTCAGAAACACTTCTCGAGTATTCGGGTTGGCTCTGGTTACTTGGTCTGGTTTCTGCCAAAGTTGCCAGTCGGTCAAAGGCTTGGTGCAAAATGTGTTCACGCAGTAACGGTGTGCGGTTTGGCACTGGCTCGAGCGGTGCAACCGGCTCGAGGATTAACCCTGCGGCGGCGCATTCATCAATTGCAGCTTGTTTGTAGGCTGTTAAGCGCCTAATCAATGCCACCTCATCAGCATCGCCAAACATATCGGGCGACAGCATCCCTTGTGGGTCAATTAAGCGCTTCACATCAATCATGGTTACTTCTTGGGCTTTTCAAAATTGGCAACCTTAGCTTCAAGGTCAACAATTTTTTGCTGGGCGGTCTGAAGTGCTGCCTTATACTCAGCAACCTCAGCAACCTTGCTGGCTTGGGCTGCCAGTGCTGCTTGTTCGGCTTTCTCGGTGGCGGCTCGGAACTGGTTTGTCTCGAGGTTTGCCTGTTCGATTTTTGCACCAGACTCAGCCACCATCGCTTCGGCGGCTTGCATCTTGTCACGCAACGCCGTGATTTCATCGGCTAAAGTTTGATTAGCCGTTTTTAGCCGAGCAGCTTCGTTTTTGGACAGGTTTAACTGTTCTTCTTGGACTACTGCGTCAATGGCTTCTTGCTGACTTGCGGCGGTCTCGAGGTCGGTGTCATTGGCTAAAGTAAAGCCTTTCTTGAGCAAATCTTCAACTTGCTCATTGTAAACCTCGACCACCACGCCAGACGGATTTCTGAGTAATTTTGTCATCTGCTTCCTTTTCTCAAACTAGGCAAACGTGCTTAGGGCTTGCCTAGTTACATTAAACACAGCTACAGGAGGGGTTTAGCTGCGGAGGTCTACAACCCAAGCGGGTCGTAGCGTTTTAATGCCAAACAAAACGTCGTAAACCACTTTATTGCTGCCAGTGTTGATGTCAAAAGCCATCATCACACGCAGAGCGACCCCAGTCTCTTCGTCGGTAAAAACCTCGGAACGCACCCCCATGTTGTCGGCTGGGGCGGGTAAGGCTCGAGAAACCAAAGCAATTGCATCACGGTGAAATAACAGACCGTGGGTGGTGGTCACAACCAAAGGAGTCAGTTGCGACTCGAGGATATTCGAGCCATACAGCCGCCCTATTTCACCATCGCGCAATGAACCCGCGTCAGCGTTTAATGCGCCGGCATTGCTGGTACTTAAATCACCAAGAATCGCCTCGGCATCTTTGGTACTGACCACGGCAGTTCGGTCTACATTTTGGGTTGGGGCTTTGTTGGTGTTCAAAATTCGCCGACCCGCCAAAATCTGGGCTTTGGTCAGGCTTGTGCCGCTTGTACCAACGAATGCACCTGCATTGAGATACTCGGCTAAAAGTCGGGTTTCAATATCTTCGGCAATCGCAATCGCGGCGCTTTTGCCGTAATCGGAAATGCTTTCGGGTCGGGCTTGAATCCGAGCAATATCATCAATCTCGAAGGCTGCATAACTGTGGGTGTCCAGCAAAATCGGCACAGTTTGGGCAGTCACTCCCGTAAAGGTGTAATTCGAGCCAGGTGCTTTGGTTTGCGCCGCAAGGGTAGGCGGTACGGGAACGTTAATAACCCGTCCTTTTTGCGCCACTTCCTTGCTGTAATCACGGTGAACCTTGCGGCTTACGCCTAAATTCGCCCGTAAGTGCATTAGCGCTTCTCGCGCCCAAATTGTTGGTGTCCATGCCGATAAATCACTATTAGCCATGTTGCTCCTTTTATAGAGGTGTTTGTCTGACACCTTGTAAAATTGCTGTGCGGTTTTTTTCGTACTCCGCTTGGCTCATGTTTTTAAGCGAAGCGGCTGTGATTGGCTGCGTGTCATTGTTCCGAGCGCTACCTAGGCGCACCACGGCAGGGCTAGTCGTGGCTGTACCACCCATCAAATAAGCTCTGGTCTCGAGCCATTTATCTAGGTCAAAACTATCCATTTGTTCGTCAGATAATTTCTCGAGGTGTCGGGTGAGCAAATCAGTCGCATCGCCCAGATAATCCTTGTTCACCCCAGCTTCGCGCAATGTGGTGCTTAAACCCTCCAAGGCTTTTTCTGCCTCAGCTTTTTGCCCAATTGCCTCGAGCCGTGCTAGTGCGTCGCTTTTGGCTTTTTCCGCCGCACTCAAACGTTCCTCGAGTGGTGCATTTGCCTCAGCTTGCTTTTTAGCAGTTTCTTCGGCGCTTTCAAACTCGCGTAACCGTGTTCGGTAGCCAGCCGCTTCTTTACGGGTGGCTTTGACCTCAGCCGCTAACCGTTCAGTCCGTTCAAGATCAGCTTTTGCCCAATCTGGCAAAATAGACATATCACGGTCATTGCTTGGGACGACGGCTGCTGGTTCGGTTACGACTGCTGGTTCTGACATTGTATCCTCCGGGGATGGGTCTCGAGTCTGTCGAGTACCCTCAGAGGCTAAAACAATCATAAAAACAGCACGGTGCGTTTTGCGCTACCCGTGCCGAAAAGGTTTGAGATTTTATTTGGATTTTTAAGGGCAGGCATTAAGCTGTTGCTGCCATTTCACTGATTCATCCATCATAAATTTTGTTATGTTTGCCAAACCCCCATAAGAACGTGCTAAAACTTTGGCAGCTTCTGGCATTTTACTTTTAACCTCACCAGCCCGTTTTTTCTGTCGGTCAAGCAGGGATAGCGTTGTATAGTCTCGCGGTAAATCTTGGGAAAGTTGTGGGTAAGTTTTGTACATCGTATCAAGTTCTCGAGCTTTTTGGATTACGTCCTTGTAGCCGTAACTAATTGCACCATCAAACGCATTTAGCCTTTCGGTTGCAATTTTCTGAGAGGCTATGGCTGTTTTTTCAACATCAACAAGCAATAAACCCATATTCTTTATTGCTTCGCTCAGTAAAGTTTTTTTGCTACAAAATCCTTCTAGCGGCATTTCTTTTTCAAGAAACCTAAAGCGGCTATCAAACTGCTTATATGCCTCTGAAACTCGGGTAAAATCTTCGTGTTGTGAGAAAAAATTAGCATCAAAGCTACTGATTGATACAATAAATTCAAGATACCCAGTGTAAAGCATTTCGGCATAGTTAAACTTATATCGCAATTCATCTTTTAATTGTTCAGCCCTTGCGTAAACAGCAGCATACCTAGCATTTGTTGCTTTTATTTCATCTACACCTTTCTGATACCTTGCTATCAGTTTGTTAAAAGTGGCAAGACTTGAGGCTACAAAAATTTGCTGAGAAAACGCACCTTCTGGTGTTCTCAATGTCACCGATAAACCCTTACCTCTTAACTCTCCCGTAACGACCGTTGTTCCCCCAATTACCAAGCTAAAAGCACTCCTTGAAAACTTTGCTTGCACCGAGTAATTAACCTGTTCAACGTTTTCATCTACTACTTTCAAACGTGTCCAAGTTCCCAAAGCCGTTGCTCCTGTTCGTACCCATTCGACAAAAATAGCATCATAGTAATCTTTAGACTCGCTTAAAAAGTATTGGCGCTGGGCTGAAGCACTCGAGTACAAGCAAAATATGATCAAAGCAATAAGTATTCTCATGCCCCGTAATATAGCAGACGAGCGTCACACGAACGTAAAACCCTAAATCTCAGTCAAAGCAATGACCCCAGTAAAACACTTTACTGGGGTCTCTTTAA
>JAYWHB010000270.1:0-4166 GCA_043777915.1 Deinococcales bacterium | reverse complement strand
GTGGCAAATGCCCCACGTCCAAAAATTCCAGCCCCGACAGTAAAACCAAGCACCAAGCCAGCCAAAGTAGACCCCAGCAGCAATTGGATTCTGGCTTTGCGCCAAAGCGAAAAAATTAGGGCTAGTAAGCCACCCACAAGGGCAATTCCAAAGACAATGGTGGTTTCTGAACGCGGCGTAAACTTATTTTCTAAAACCATAAAAAGCGGACTGGATAAGGTTTCTTGAACCTTTTTCAGGGTAAAAACACCATTGACAATAATACTTTCACGCAGCACAATAAAAAGCGGATAAGCAATAAACAGCGCCACAAAAACGCTGCACAGCACAATGCTACTGGCAATAAACGGATCGGACTGAATTAAACCAGTTTCGGATAAGCCAACCCCAAGCACTAGCAGCAAGCAGATTAGGGCAACCAGCGCCCCGTAACCAAAATAACTGCCTGTACTGGCAAGCCATGCAAATACCGTAATTGCCATACCACTCGAGATGCCAATTAAAGCATAACCTCTTGCTAACATCGGTAAACGCAACGCCGAAAGTACACCCAGAACAAGACTCGAGAAAACAAGTAATCCAGCTAACCACGAAACTTTAGAAAAAGCACCTAATTCCCAATTAAAAAATTCAAAAGCACGGTCTGGTCGAATAAAAGGCAACAGCAAAATACCAACGGCAATCAAAACCGAAGGCAACAGCGCCCGAGAAGTACGACTGGCAAAAGCACTGGTACTTGGTAAAGCATTGACCATGAATCTCCCAAAAATAGTGCTTAGGGCAGGCGCTACCTACCGATTTCTCGAGCATGAGGTGGTATCAAGCTCGAGGATTCCCATTTGATAATCCTCGAGCTTTAATAAATTTTAACGTGGCAATGGGAAAATTTCGTTTGTCCAGCGTTTAATGAGAGGTTCACGGACAGTTGGATTGCCCCATTTTTTGGCATCGAGCGTGATTAACTTAAAGTCCTTTGGATTTGGGGTGTCATCATCCACTGGAGTTTTGGTGTTGCTTGGTAAGCTGTATGCCCCTGTTTTTGGTCCTATGCTCTGCGCGGCTGGACTGACTGCCCAATCCATAAAGGCTTTGGCGTTGTCTATGTTGCGTGTGCCTTTAATCAGGCTTAAACCACCAATTTCATAACCTGTGCCTTCGCATGGCGAAACAATTTGAATCGGGAAACCCTGTTTTTTGAACTCAACCATGTCGTGCATGAACTGAATCCCAATGGCGGCACTGCCATTGCCAAGCGCTACCCTTGGTGCAACCCCACTGCGGGTGTACTCCGAGACATTCGGGTGCATTTTTGCCATTAAATCAAAGGCTTTGTCTTCGCCCATTAAAGTAATTAAGGTGGTTATAAAGGTATAGGCTGTGCCACTGGTGTTTGGGTTGGCAATTTGAATCTGTCCTTTATAGGCAGGTTTAGTCAGGTCAGACCAGCATTTGACAGGCGGTAAGTTCTTGGCTTTGAAAACATTGGGGTTAATGCCAATGCCCAAAATTCCTTGGTAAATCGGCACATAACTAAGACCCACAGCAAAACGCAAATCGCGCCGTAAGTTTTCGTATTCTTTAACTTTATAAAACGTGGTTAAGCCGTTGCTCCAGGCTTCGTAGTGCGGGTCGCCAGTCCCACCAAACCAGGCATCGAAGGTTGGATTGGCTTTTTCGGCACGAATCCGCGCTAAACCTTCGGCGGTAGACAAACGTACAAAGTTGAGTTTAATTCCAGTGTCCTTTTGAAAAGCAGGACCAAGTGCTTCACACCACGGGAGGGTGACACTACACAGCACATTGACTTGTTTTTGTTGGGCGCTGACGATACCAGCCGCCGCCGCCAACGCAATTGCACCCATGACCAACCCACGACGAACCATTTTTTTACGCATACATTTCTCCTTGAGGAAGTTCCATTCTAACCATTTGAACAACTCGGATGTGAATTCTGGGTTGCAAACTACAAAGATTTTACCGATTCTCGAGACAAATAGCCCCTATACTAAAGTTATGTGGATGGCTTTAGGTGGCTTAGCCCTGTTAATGCTGGGTTTACAACAACTTTCTGTGTCCCTGAATGCCCTTTTAGGCAACAGCGCCCGTCGCGCCCTGACTTGGGCAACCCAAAGCCCATCTCGAGCCACACTGGTTGGCGCACTGATTGGGGCTGGCACACTCAATTCTGGGGCGCTGAGTTTAGGTGCATTGCGCTTAAGCGAAAATGGCGTGGCAAAATTTGGGGCAGCCCTGATGCTCGGTTTAAGCGCCAAAGCAGGAGCAAGCCTTGCTTTAATTTTAAGCAACACCCCAATGGCTGTTTTTGCCTTACCCTTAATTGGCATTGGTTACATCCTCAGTTTGCAAAAAACAGTGCAAATTGCCGGACAAGTGATTGGTGGTATTGGTTTACTGCTTTAGGGTCTAAGCCTGATGGTACAGGGCTTTGCCGACATCAGTCAAACACCACTTTTTGTCTTACTCGAGCAGAGTTTAGTCTCCGTTCCATTTGGCATTTGGTTATTGGGCTTTGCACTCTCGAGTTTGTTAGGCAGCGCCAATGCGGTTGGCGCAATTGCCTTGTCTTTAAGCAGCGCTAATGCCTTACCGCTTGAGGCTGCGCTCATCCTGACCCTTGGCGGAGGGGCTGGCAGTGGGGTCTTGCTGGTGGTCTCGAGCAGTCATTCTGCCACCATTGCCAAACGGGTTGCCCGAACCCACTTAATGTGGAAAACACTGTTATCGCTTTTGGCATTGCCACTTGTACCGTGGCTGACTAACTGGTTTGGGGTTGCCCAGATTCATTTGGCGTACCACAGCTTGTCCGCACTGCTGGCGCTACCGATTACCAAACAACTTGAACAACTGGCAACCCGAATCCTGCCCGAAACAAACAAAGTCGTTGCCCCAAAATACTTATCCAACGAGGCACTGCACTCGAGTGAACTGGCAACTGCCCTGGCATTGCGCGAAGTCAGTCGCGTCGGAGACCAAGCGATTGCCATGCTTGAACAAACCACGCGGATGCTCGAGAACGGCAACGGTGACACAGACGAAATTCTGCGTTTAGAAAGTAAAATAGACACCCTGACCCGAGATGTGGTGCTGTACTTATCTGAGCTTGGCAGTCGGCACAGCAGCGACACCCCACTGATGCTGGTGATGGCAGTTTCGGAAATAGAACACATTGGCGATCAAATTAAACGAATTTTGCGAATGCACAACAAATTAGCCGCCAACAACCTCGAGTTTAGTGTCCAAGGACGCACCGAACTTCACCAAGTGGCTGGGCGCATCTTGGAGCGCCTGACCCTCGCGCTGGCTGCCCTTGCCACCCGCAGCCAAGCCCTTGCCGAACAAGTGATAAATGAGCGCGAAGATTTAGAAGTCTTCTTAAACCAAATGCGCCGTTCGCACCTAACCCGCCTAGAACTTGGCAGGGTCGAATCTCGAGCCACCACCCTGACGCATTTAGATTTACTGATTGTGCTAGACGAAATAGACCAAAGTAGCGCCCGCATTGCCACGATTAGCCAAGACCTCGAGACCAAACCCTTAAAAATCTCGAGCGGTGTTCATTAGACCTCTTGCATAAGTCCACATTATTATCAAAAACAGGGCGACCACAAGGGTCGCGCCCTACAAAAACCACGTCCAACTCGTAGGGGTGGGTCTTGTACCCACCCGTGTAACAGAAAATTAAATTACTTATGCAAGAGGTCTATTAGTTGCCATTGACTGAGGCAAAACCATTTTTACCACGCACCACAACCCGAACATCATTGTTCTGCTCGAGCGATACAAGACAGGATTTAACTGCCTCGTATGGTGTGTTCCATGTTAAATTATTGGTCAGCACATAATTTGTTTTTAAGCAATCGAAAGTTTTGTTTTTCAGAAGCCGAACTTGTTCTGAAAGCGATAAAGTCTGAAAAGCATTATAAACCATAGCTGCATAGTCGGTCACAAATTCATCGTTGGTCATTGGCTGTACCGAGGCAGAATTATTCGTTTGGGAAGAATTTACTTTTACCTGATAAGAATTTGAGGAAATAAACAGCCATACAAATATGGTAATCACCCCGAGGAGCAATAGGAGATTGACCAGATAGGAAATTTCCAATTTTTTAGGCGTTGCTACTGGTGTGGCAACAAAAATAGGAGTC
>JAYWHB010000269.1:0-11853 GCA_043777915.1 Deinococcales bacterium | reverse complement strand
CTGGTGTTGCGCTGTTTTTGATCGGTTTGATAAGCACAGAGCTTGTAAAATGGGCATTTTTCACGGCAACGACTCGAGACGGTCTGAACGTTAAATTTCAGTTCGCGGTAGGCACTCGAGGCTTGCCAATAAAACGGCAAACTCTCGAGGTCAAATTCGTGTCTGCGAATCAAAGCCACCAGTACAGCCCTAGCTGCACCAGCTTGAGCGTAATCATCGTCCTCTTCGGGTTTATACTCGAGAATGCTCTCTTCGAGTGCCTCGGTACAAATCGAATCTCTGGCACTTTTAACATTGCTGGCTTTGACGCTGTAGCCCTTAGCTGCAATGTCGCGCAGTTCGTTCATGGCTTGTTCTTGCAGAACTTTGGTATGTGTTGCGACGATAATTGTTTCGTTCGGGGTGTGACTTTGATGATAAAGCGCAGGAAAAGTATAACCTTTGGTTTTACCTGTTCCAGTTGGAGCTTGAATCATGGCTTTAGGGTCTTGTCCCTCAAGTGCCGCCGTTACCATATGCGCCATCTCACCTTGAGGAGCGCGGTACTTAGGCAAGTGCTTTTGCATGGTCTTTAAGGATTCGATTTGTTGGGGGTTGAACCCCGTTGGAATGCGGTTGTACTTGATTTCTTCGAGTGCAGTGTTGATTTGCTCGAGACTGGTTAAGCCCTGCTCGAGACTTGTTTTTACCCAAGCCGGAAACAATTCTTTTGAGGCTGGAAATGGTAGCCCTGTGGAATTCAGGAATGGTACTCGAGCTTCTACTTCTAAAGCTGCTTGTAACTCAGTTTTGAAGTCAAGAGCAACATCCGAGTAAAATCTTGCTTCAGGTAAATCTAGTGCTTTCCATAGGCGCTTTTGAACAGCTTCAGTCGGTGGTCTGGCAATCAGGTTCTCGAGAACCGTGCGGGTGGCTTTACAATCCTCCAAGGCTAGGTGAGCGCCTTGCATATCCAAGCCAGTGAAATACCCATACAAATGCCCAACAGAATAGCCATTCAGCCCCTCGGGTGGGGTTGGAAATAACAAATGCGCCCAACGTAGCGTGTCAATTGCGTTTTTAACACCGCTAGGTTGTGGTAATTCGGCTTCTTGCAGGACTCGAGTCAAAATCGGTAGGTCATACTCGTAAATGTTATGTCCGCACAGTGGGGCATCACCAATAAACTCGAGAAATTCTTGCAAAGCGTGTTTGGGTAGAATTTTTTTATCTTCGTATTCGTCATATTTAACGTGCTGAAAAACATAGAGGTCTTGGCGCAATTTGGTTTTGGTATCAAGGTAGCGATGAAAAGTGCGTTCACCACAAATAGCAGCCAGTTCTACAATCTCGGCTTTGGTCGTATCAATGTCAGTCGTCTCGAGATCAAAAATGACCAATTCAGCACTTTTCAAAACCGTATTTTGCATGGATAAGAATTATAACGCTTGGCTGTCGCCTATTCGTCGCATCTTATAAAAGATTCCATTTTGTATAAGATTATTTGCGCTAAATAAACTCAAGTATGAGAGGTTAATACCTCTGTTTATTTTTTTCGTACAACTCCGCGCACCGCCGTAGCAGTGTATGGGTCTTCTGCCCATGAATGCTTTGGGTATTTTTGCTTAAGTTATTGGCGCACAGTTAGATAAGTATTTTTCCAAAAACCAGCGATGTCTTAGGTCGTTATCCCAGACAAAACCATCCAATTTTACTGCGCTTTCCAAGCCGTAATTTGCTTCTGCTCGAGTTCAAAAACCACACCAAGACAAACCACTGGTTTAACCAAACTGTCTTTATAACGACCCCTATCTATCTGCTCGAGTGCCGCTTGGGGGCTGCCACCAAGTTTGAATTCAAAAATAATACTGTGTGTAAAAGTCTGAACCAAAGTATCCATTCTCCCTAGACTGGTTTGCACCTGACTAGAAGTCTGAAAACCTGTACTGATCAGCATTAAGTGCATTAGGCTATGAATATATGCTTCGCGTTTCGGGAAAATTTCGTAAGGCACAGATGACAAAACTTGGTTGCAAACAGCAAAAAAAGATTCCCAATCCAAAGCAATTAAAGCGTCTTGTAATGCCAAGGCAAAGCTGGTGATTTGACTTGGTAATTTTTGGCTGTACTCGAGCAGCAGACTGTTGGAGAAAGCCAGCCGCACTTCTTGATTTGGATACGAAAGCGTATAGCGCGTTCCTAAAACACTATTCTGCACTTGAGTAATCGTTAAATAGCCTGTTTGGAACATTAACGAAATAGGGTCTATTCTACTAACATCCATACTGCTGATGGCTTGGGCATCGGTAAAACACTGCTCGAAGCTAAACGGATTCAATTGACCCTGACGAATCAGTTGTACCAAAAAAGTCGGTGTTCCCGTTTCAAACCAAAAAGACCTGAATTCTTTTTGCGATAAAAAAACTAGAAAACTAAACGGACAGTATAAACGCTCTTTACCATTCCATGAGTACCCGTTGTACCAATAGGTAATCTGAGACCAAAGTACCTCGAGTGAAACGTTTTGTGCCACCCGCAAAGCCTCTATTTCAGGCTGAAAATGAACTGCAATTTCTTGGCGAGTGTAGCCACACAAAAGCGCAAACTCTGGGTCTAAACTGATGTCACGCAGATTATTCAAGTCCGAGAATAAACTGAGCTTGCCAATTTTAGAAACACCTGTCAGGATTACAAATTCAAGGTAGGCATTGAGGGGTTTAAGAAGCCCGTAAACACTTTTTAAGACCGCTTGGTGTAAGTCACGTTTTTCAGGTTCTAGCAGATAATCAGTAATTGGTTTGTCGTATTCATCTATTAAAATCACAACTTTACTGGCTTGACTAAGTTCCAGAATCAATTCCCTAAACGCATCCCGTGCATTGCTGCTTTTAATTTGGAATTGATACTGCAAACCAACAATCCGCAACCAATCCACAATACCTACGTCCAAGGGCGTACTGGTAAAATTGATATTGCTAAAATCCAAGCGAATAACAGGATGTTCCACAAAATCATGATTAGAAAAAAGCCATAAATCCTTAAATAAATCCTTTTGCCCCCTGTACATACTTTCTATCGTGGAAAGGAGAAGTGATTTCCCAAAGCGGCGTGGTCTGGAAAGAAAAACTGTTTGACCTGTGCTGCACATTGATTTCATCAACTGCGTTTTATCCACATAGACATAATTATTCTCGCGCAGGGTTGGGAAATCTTGAATACCTATTGGGAGTCGCATCAGCCCATTATAGGCGCTAGGCTCGAGACGTGTTCATCATTTGTTTCACGCCAGACACACGCCCTCGAGTCACCTAAGTTCTTTTTTTGATTGCTCCGCGCACCGCCGTGGCAGTGTATGGGTCTTCTGCCCATGAATGCTTTGGATATTTGATTTTTAGTTCACGCCGCACACTGGAATAGGTGTTTTTCCAAAAACTACTTAAATCCTGTGTCACTTGCACAGGGCGGTAGGCTGGACTGAGCAGGTGCAGCAGCACGGCGGTGCGTCCATCATTGACTTTTGGAGTCTCGAGCAAACCAAAGACTTCTTGCAAGCGCACTGCCAGCACGGGCGCAGCCCCATCCAAATGGTACTCGAGCCGAATCTGGCTGCCACTTGGTACTTGCAGTTTGGCTGGTGCAAGTGTGTCTATTTGGCGCTGTGTTTCCCAAGGTAAGCTCGCTTCGAGAATGCCACGCAAGTCTAGCCGAGCAAAATCAGCTTGACGACGCACAGTATCAAAATGCGGAGCAAGCCAAGTCTCTAAAGTCTCGAGCAGTGCAGATTCGGTAAAATCTGGGAATGGTTGTCCGCGCCACAAGTGTAGGCTTTGGACTCGAGCTTGGTAGGCTCGGGCATGTTCTGACCACTCTAGTAAATTGGGATTAGCACGAATAGCACTGCATAAAACACGGTTTTTCTCGAGTGGTGGAATGTTGGTCAGCGGTTTAGACTCGAGGATAATTTCGCCAATTCGGGTTTCAGTACGGGCAATCAGTGCGCCTTCTCGAGTATCCCAACGCAGCACCTCCAGACTGGTGTAGAACGGCTCAAGGTCTTGGGCTTCAAGTGGGGCGCACAAAAAAACTTTGCCTTCTTCGCTACCCGCATCCATTTGGGCAATCGCAAGGTATGGCGTGCCTTGTAAAATATCGGCTGACGGCAGTTGCACACCACGCCCAAGGGCAAGTTTGTACTTACGGCTTTCCCCTGTTCGGATTTGGGCGATGCGGTCTGGGTAAGCAAGCGCAATCAGTCTGCCAACATTGGCATGGTTAAATTGCCTTGTCTCGAGTTTGGTTTTTAGCAACTTTGCCCATTGTTGGGCAACCCGTTCGACTTGAGCCAGACGTGATTGGTCAGCTTCAAAATTTCGTTTGCCAGTTCGGGCAGTTCTTAGGGCTTCGACGCGAATGCCAAGGTCGGTGCTGTCAGATTCAAGAAAATCACGCTCCTCGAGAATTGCAGCAACATCGGCAGCAAGGGCAGCCAAACCTAGGCTTTGGGCTTCGAGTGCCAAATGCGCCAGACGCGGATGGGCTGGAAAACGTAGCATTGCCTGTCCTCGAGCCGTGATTCGGTTGTTCTCGAGTGCGCCCAAGCGGGTTAAGAGGTCGCGGGCTTTCTCTAGCGCCGCAGGGTTTGGTGGTGTGACCCATTCAAGCGAGGATGCACCCCACGCCGCCAATTCTAAACAAAGTGGCGCGAGGTCGGATTCAAGAATTTCTGGTTTACGCTGGCGCTCGAGACTGGCTTGCCCGCTTTGCGTCCAGAGGCGGTAAACAATTCCAGCTTGGGTTCGCCCAGACCGCCCTGCCCGTTGGGTAGCTTCATCCACAGTCACCCGCACTGTCTCGAGCCGTGTCAGACTACTTTGTGGGTCAAAGCGTGGCACTCGAGCCACACCGCTATCAATCACAATTCTTACCCCTTCGATGGTCAAGCTGGTTTCGGCAATACTTGTGGCAAGTACAATTTTGCGTCTGCCTTGCGGGTCGGGCAGAATCGCTTTTTGTTGGGCATCTAAACTTAATTCGCCATAAAGCGGTAGCACCACTGCCTCACAATCATCCAGTAAATCCATGCAGCGCGAAATCTCTCCAGCCCCCGGCAAAAACGCCAGAATATCGCCAGTCTCGGACTCGAGGGCGCGAAAAACACTCATGGCAACTCGGTTTGGGATAGGAGACTCGAGGTCACGGGCAGCATAGCGAATATCAACTGGAAACGAACGTCCTTCGGCTTCTATGACTGGGGCATTCAGTAGACTCGAAAGATTTTGGCTGTCGAGTGTGGCGCTCATGATAATAATTTTTAAGTCTGGACGGATTTCGCGCTGAATCTCGCGGCATAGTGCCAGCGCAAGGTCGGCATGAATACTGCGTTCGTGGAATTCATCAAAAATAATACAGGCAATTCCATCTAAGGTTGGGTCGTCCTGTAAACGGCGGGTTAAAAGTCCTTCGGTTAGCACCTCGAGTTGCGTCTGGCTCGAGACGACTTTTTCAAAACGCACCGAATAGCCAACCCGTTGCCCGACAGTTTGACCCAGTAAACTTGCCATGCGGGTAGCCACACTTCTGGCAGCCAAACGCCGAGGTTCGAGCATGATGATTTTTTGTCTTTGCTCGAGTAAAAAAAGCGGTAGAAGCGTAGATTTTCCTGCACCCGGAGGGGCTGTGATAATCAAGGTCTGATGATTGTCTAGCATCAAGGCAACTTCGGGCAGAACCGTAGTGATTGGTAAAACATCAAGCATTCTTGGCTTACAATACCCTTAAAACCCAAAGTGAAAATTGGTCTGAAACTTATCAGACAATTAGCGCGTAGAATGAGAGTGGGTTTACCCAAAGAAGGAGAAATACTATGAGTGAAGAAGTCAAGAATGTGGTCGCTGGTGTCACCGATGAAGCCAAAGCTGCGGCTGAAACAGCCCAGAATGTAGCGGCTGATGTGGCTGGTCAAGCCAAAGCTGGTCTCGAGGGCGCTGGTAAAGCTGCCGAGGACATGGGGGCAAAAGCCGCAGATATGGCAGGCGATGCCTTAGAAAAAGGCAAAGACATGGCAGCCGATGCCGCCGCCAAAGCCAAAGAACTCTTGGGCGATGCACCAGAACAAGCCAAAGAATTTGCCGAAAATGCTTTTGAAACCGTTAAGGATGTTGCCGAAGATGTTGCCAAAGGCGTTTCTGATGCAGTTGGCGGCGCACTCGAGGGAGCAAAGAACCTCTTGGGCGGTTTATTGGGCGGCGGTAAAGACAAAGACGCTTAAAAATTTATTGGAATGCAACCCAAACGGGTTGCATTTTTTTATGGATTAAGCCTGTAAAAGCAGTTCTTGCTCGAGGCGTTCGGCGGTTAAAAGTGCAATACCGATTAAGCCAGCGTCACGCCCTAAAGCCGAAAGTAAAAGAGGCGTGGTTAAGCCAATGCCGCTCAACATGATGCCAAGTGGCTCGAGAACAAGGTCTTTGGTGTGTGGAAATTCTTGGCGCAGTACAATTCGGTCTGGGTCTAAGCTGGTGATGATACTGGCGATTGCCAGAGCAATATGTTCAACTGCTTTCTGGACGGCACGTTTAGCATTTATTGAACCGTTTTGCGCCGCCTGAAAAACATCGGATTCCCAATTTTTTAGGGTTGGGTCTGGACTAACTTCGCGTAAAGCCTCAAAAAAACCGTATGCCAGTGCGCCTAGGCGTGGTTTTTCAAAACCGATTAAGCTGCTCGGCAAATAACTGAGTTCTCCGGCTGCCCCGCGAGAACCACGCAGCAGTTGCCCACCCAAAACAATCCCAGCCCCAATTCCATAAGCAAAAGTCACAAAGGCAAAATTATCTGTGCCATGTCCTTGACGAAACTCTCCCCAAGCCGCGCTGCGGGCATCGTTTTCGAGTTCGACTGGTTTGGCAAAGACACTTTCCAAGGTCTGTTTTTCTAAAGGTTGCAGCCCAAATAACCAACTATTTTCGAGCGTGGCGTTTGGCGTAACAATGCCAGGGGTACAAATTCCAATGCGTTTAGCTTGTGGGTAGGCTTGGCTGATTTCTTGGAGGTGTTTTAGCGCCTCTTGGCGGCTTAGTTTAGAAAATTTGTATAAGCTGATTGTTTCGATTCGATCACCTTGCTGTCCGTAGAGGTCAAAGGTAGCTGCCCGTAAACTCGAGCCGCCAAGGTCTATGGCAAGTACCGTGTGTTGTTCGGGAGAGGTACGATAACGTTTGGCGGGTCTGCCTTGCCCACGCTGTTCGCCGTCCGAAAAAACCAGTTTTTGTTGCTCGAGACGTTTAATGGCTTGTATCACGGCGGGTAGGCTTAACCCACTACTTTCCACCAAGTCTGGTTGGGTTTGCGGCGAGGTTTGACGCACTGCTTGATAAACCCGATGTAGGGCTTGATTGTAACTCACATTGCAAAAGGTAGCAGATTTCCTTTATAAAGTCGAATTTAGAAACTTACGCTGACCCAAAGGCATTGCCTGCCAAAATCTGGATTGGCTAAGGACTGTTAAAACCCAATAATTTGGTACTCGAGCCGTTTGTTTTTGCAAAACCATAAAAAAAAGAAGCCCCGCCATTGACGGGGCTTTCTCTTGGCTCGGAAGGTAGGGATCGAACCTACGACCGATCGGTTAACAGCCGATTGCTCTACCGCTGAGCTACTTCCGAACACGAGAACAGCGAGCGAGAATTTATCATGACTTTTTAAAAAACGCAATACCCCCCATTTAAGGCGTGAATCACAGTTTCTCGAGTTTTGGCTTCTATTTGGGTACTTGACGTTGCGCTTAATAGCGTGTATCTTTTGTTGCCCGCGAGTGCCGTGGTGGCGGAATTGGTAGACGCACTAGTTTCAGGGACTAGCGCCCGCAAGGGTGTAGGGGTTCAAGTCCCCTCCTCGGCACCACACCGAACATGACTTAAACCATAAATTTAAGTCATGTTTTTTTTGCCACCCGTGAACCACTAGCAATTTTTATCGGGTTTTTCGGCAAGCGCTGACTCGAGTGTTTTCTTTGGGGCGCAAAAATTTGTAGACTAAGCCCATGAAAATCATTTTGGATTGCGACCCCGGTCATGATGATGCGCTGGCAATCATGTTGGCACTGTCTAGCCCTGAACTCGAGGTGCTGGGGATTACGGTCACGTATGGCAATGTCGGTTTAGAAAACACCCTGCGTAATGCTCTAAAAATTCGGGAATTGTGTGCTTCAAACGTGCCAGTTTACGCGGGTGTGCCGTTGCCGCTTGTCTCGAATCGAATTTCGGCAGAGTTTGTCCATGGGCGCAGTGGTTTGGATGGTCCTGAGTTGCCTGAACCTAAGCGCGGGGCAGAGGAGACCCGTGCGGTGGATTTCATCATAGATTCAATTCTGGCACACCCACACGAAGTGACGCTCTGCCCAGTTGGTCCAATGACCAATGTTGCACTGGCGATGCGTCTCGAGCCAAAAATTGTGCCGCTTCTTAAGCAAATTGTTCTGATGGGTGGCAGTACAGGCTTAGGCAACTGGTCACCAGCCGCCGAATTTAATATCCTTTGCGATCCTCATGCAGCAAAAATAGTTTTTGAATCGGGTTGTGACATCACTATGTTTGGCTTAAACGTGACCCATCAGGCGTTAGCACTGCCGCAACACATCGAAGCGATACGGGCAAGCGGTAACAAAACCAGTCTGGTGGCAGCCGAACTGCTCGAGTTTTTCAAGGTTGCCTATGCCAAACGCTATGGTTACGCCGGTCCAGCCCTACACGACCCCTGTGTGATTGCCTTTTTACTTAAACCCGAACTTTTTACCAGCGAATTTTTGCATGTCGTGGTGGATGACTCGAGCGGTGCGTCTTTTGGGCGAACTGTGGTGGATGTTTACGGTGTAACCCAACATAAACCCAACACCACGGTAGCAATGACAGTGGATGCCGATGGGTACTTTGCACTTCTTGCCGAGCGCTTGGCGTTACTGCCTTAAGAAAAGGCAAAAGGCGAAGGGCGAAAGGCAAAAGTAAAACCCCTTCGCCTTTTGCCTTTTGCCTTTCGCCTCCTACAACCTACTTTCAAAATTGTGGGTCAATGCAGTATTGTTTTAATATGGCGACAAAACCTAATCCTGTGCCTTCGACAAGCAGCGACCCCTCTGTACCTCGGGCTGACCCCAGTCTCGAGCAAGTGCGGGATATTCTTTTTGGTCAGCAGCAACGTAGTTTTAACAATGACCTGTCGGTGCTGGAAGCTCGAGTCTTGGCACTCGAGAAGCGTTCTGAGGATTTGGAACGTGAACTCGCCGCCACCAAGGATGAACTCGAGGCACGAATTCGTTCCGAGAGTCAACGCCAAGATAAGGCACTGAACGCCGAGTCGAATCGTTTGAATAAGTTGATCGAAACCGAAGTTAGCCAATTGCAAGCCCAACATCAGCAGGCAATGGCAGATTTAGAAACTTTGCGCTTAAAAGACAGGGCAAAACTCGCCGCCTTGATGGTCAGTTTAGCGCAGCAACTCGAGGCGGATTAAAGCGTGGTTTCACCTCGAGAAGATAGTATTTCCGAACCGTCTTTTGATGTGTTGCGGGAAGTGCTACTTTCCGAGGAACGCCACCGATTGGGGTCGGTAGAACACCGCTTAAATGATCCCGAGGTTCGTACCACAGAGCTTGCCGAGGTGTTGAGTGATGCCTTAAATTTGGCAGCCAAAGAACCTCGTTTTGCTCGGGTGCTTGCGCCAACCATCGAAAAAGCCTTATTTGAATCGGTCAAAGCCAACCCCGAGGGAATAGCCGATGCGCTTTTTCCAGTCCTAATGCCAACCATTCGGCGGGTGGTCTTAAGTCTACTCGAGCGTACTTTTGAAAATTTTAATCGGGTGCTTGATGTTTCGGTCTCACCACGCAGTTTTGCTTGGCGGCTCGAGGCTTGGCGCACAGGTAAGCCCTTTGGTGAAATTGTTTTGTACCATACCGTCCAGTACCGTGTTGAACAGGTGTTGCTGACGCATCGTGAGACTGGTTTACTGTTAGAACAAGCGGGAGTCAGTAATTCCGATGCCGATTTGGTCTCTGCGATGCTGACCGCCATTCAAGACTTTGCCAGAGACAGTTTCCAAATGGGCGACGCAACCATTCGCACCTTCAAAATTGGTGATTTAACGGTATTGGTTGAAACCTCGCCTCATGCGACGATAGCTGCCGCCGTGCGTGGCACGCCACCAGCCGAGTATAGCGATAACTTAGCCGTGGCATTAGAAACGATTCAATTGCGTTTTTCAGCTGATTTATCGGATTTTCAGGGCGATACCAGCGTTTTTGAAGCTGCCAAACCCATTTTAGAAGGTTGCTTAACCACGGTTTATATGCAGCAACCTGCCCAAAAAAGCAAAGCCGCGCCAAATCCAATGCAGCGTTTTGGTTTGCCTGTGCTTGGTCTTGCCCTGCTTTTAGGGGCGGCTTGGTGGGGTTGGAATGCCTATCAAGCTGGGCGTTGGCAGGGGGCGGTGCAAGCGTTGCGGCTCGAGCCAGGCTTTTTGATTATCGAGGACAGCCAAAAACGTTTGGTGGGTTTACGTGACCCGTTGGCTCGAGAACCCCAAGTGGTGCTTGATTCACTTGGTTATCCAGATGTGCCGCAAGTCTGGGGAGAGTACCAGTCTTTAGACTCGCAGTTAATCGTCGAACGCGCACGGGTGGCACTCGAACCCGCCTCGAGTACGGCGGTGGAATTACGCGGACAAACTCTTGTGTTTAGCGGACAAGCTACCGAAGCCTGGGTAAAACGCGCTAAACTAATCGCACGTGGTTTATCGGGCGTATCAAATGTTGACTCGAGAGCCTTAGAATTGGTGGAAGCGGAGAAAAAATGAGTCAAGAGACAGTTTTACAATTTAAGATGTGTTTACTCGGCGGCTCGGCTGTCGGTAAATCCAGTCTGATTGCACGTTTTGTGCATAGCATTTACTCAGGGCAGTACCACACCACGGTCGGTGTGCGAATCGAAAAGAAATTGGTTCGCACCGAAAAAGGGGCAGCCAACTTAATGATTTGGGACATCAACGGCGAGGATGCCTACCAAAAAGTCCAAACCACTTATCTGCGTGGCATGGCGGGTTACTTTTTGGTTGCCGATGGCACACGTGAACAAACCGTAGACGAATGCCTAAAACTTCATGCTCGAGCCGTCGAGGGTTTTGGGGCGTTGCCAGCCTATTTACTGATTAACAAATCTGATCTTCAACACGAGTGGCGGGTGGATATGGCACAACTTGAATCGCTTGGGATTACCGTCTTAAAAACCAGTGCTTTAACTGGTGATAATGTCGAATTGGCATTTTATCATCTTGCCCAACAAATGGTTGCTAAGGTTAAATCATGAACACCATTCCAGCCGAATTACTCGAGAGTGCGGGATGGATTGCCTTTGAATGGCAGTTAAACGGCGAACTGACCCTGCTGACCCGAGCGCCTAAATGGATGCAGTCTTTAATTCAAAATGGGCAGTTGGAAGCCACGGTTTCGCCGTTTTTGGAAAATTTTTTGATAGATGCACGGGTTTTTTGGGCAGAAGAAAAAATCGGGCGGCTACGCAGTGGTGTTTGGCTCGAGCCGACCGATAAAGGCACAGAACAAGCCCTCGAAGCCACCGCCGTTCACAGCGAAGACAGGGCTTTTTTGGTGATTGAAATTCTGGGCGGCAAATTTAATGAGCAAACCAAAATTTTACAAGCCGCCCGAGAATCGCACCTTGAATCACAGCGTTTAAGAAGCGAACTCCGAGAATTAAAGGACCAGAGTAAAAACTTAGAACGTGCCATGCTCGAGTTGGCTGGAAAAATGAATATCAGTAGCCAAATTCAAGCCGAAGCCCTGCTTCACGATGCCAAACGGGCTGC
>JAYWHB010000268.1:0-11862 GCA_043777915.1 Deinococcales bacterium | reverse complement strand
TGCGTGCTAAACGAGCAAAAGCTGCTTTTGACGATGAGTATATTAAGCAATTATTGGGGCTTGGCTCATGAATTACTTATTAGTGCGTTTGCCCTACTGATTTACCCCATCGCCCTTGCTAATTTGGTGCTTCATGGTATTGACCGTCCCGCCATTTGGCACGGTAACACCTTGACCAGAGCGCCAATTTACGATGGGCTTTTCGAGGGCGCACCAACCCAGTTTGATGTCATCCTGACCAATCCGCCGTTTGGTGGTAAAGAAGGCGAAGAAGCTCAACTCGATTTCGCTTATAAAACCTCAGCCACCCAAGTGCTGTTCTTGCAACACATTCTCGATTCATTGGCAGAGGGTGGCAGGGCAGCCGTGGTGCTGGATGAAGGTGTAAGTTTTCGTCTCGAACCAGCCTTTGTACAAACCAAACGTAAATTGCTGCTTGAATGTAACCTCTGGGCGGTGCTGTCTTTACCTTCAGGTACGTTTATCAATGCAGGTGCAGGGGTCAAAACCAACATTTACTTTTTTACCAAGCTCAGTGCCACCCAAACCCCACCCGAAAAAATCTGGTACTTCGACCTCTCAGATGTCAAAGTTGGCAAGCGCACCCCACTAACCATTGACCGCTTCGATGAATTCTTTACTCTCAAAGAAACACAAGCCGAATCCGAGCGCTCGTGGGTGGTGGACATCGCAGATCGTCGGGCGGCGGCTAAGCTGCAATCTGACCCACTACGTCAAAAAGCCGAAAATCTCGAAGATCAAAACAAAGGACTCAATCAGCAGTTAAAAACCGCTCGAGCCACCTTGCCAGCCAACCAAAAAGAAATCTCAAAGCTCGAGCAGAGCATCAAAGCCAATCAAACCGAAGCTCGGGATTTACGCAGCAAAGCCCAAAAAATAGATGATGCAGTCTATGACCTCAAAGCCATCAATCCCAATGCCAAAACCGATACCGACGAACGCACCCCAGAAGAACTGCTCGAGTTTATTGCCCTAAAAGGCAAAGAAGTTCAATCCGCCCTCGAGATGCTTAGAGGCATTGAGTCAATCAGTGCATAAGTCAAGGAGGTATGAAGTCAATGATTCGTTCTAGCCAATGTATCAGTTGTAAACACCTACACCCTTGGCGTTATGTCAAGTCGCAAACCTGTGCGGCTTTTCCAGAGGAAATTCCAAGGCGTGTGTATTTTGGCGAGGAAAGTCACAGAACCCCACTGCCAAACGATAACGGAATCCAATACGAAGAAAAAATCCATGTTTACGAACGAGAACAACAGTTGTCTTTGCTGGCTACTGAAGAACCAGACCGTTATCCTTTTGCCCTGCGTTCAATTTCTCTGTTCGATGAACCTGTTTGGAGTTTTCAGATTCTTGTAGAGTACACGGTGCATCCAGAGGACTTTGTTCGTGCTGAAGCCATGTTGGGGTTATTTCACCTTTGCAAGAACCATAAAACGGCTGGGTTTAGCCTGCAACCACTGCATCAAATTATTGCTGCCGAACTTGAACAGCCAATGGGGACACACGTTTGGGCAAAGGCGTTGACCGTCGCTCGAGTTCTGGAATCAGAACTTGGCTGGGGTCTCAATGCAAAATGGTACGAACAGCAATACGACATGCACCTCGAGCAAATCTATGATTCAATACCTAAAAAACTCAATAACTTAAAGACTCACTAACTCAACTACTTAAACCCAATACCCTCACCCACGCATTGACTTGAGCGTATGCGTCACGGTGTAGTAAGTCTATTTCTTCACTCGAGCCAAGCGTGTCACGCAAGAAATCCCTAACGGTATCTGCGCCGTAACTGTTTAAGCTGCCAAATTTCTTGGCAATCTCTTCAAACCCTTCTCGAGCGGCTTTCTCTGCCAAGAATGGGCGGCAGACTTCTGCCAGTGCCTCGAGTCCATCGGGGTAGTGCTTGACCACATAGTAAACATCATAGGCATCTTTGGGCTTATCGCGTTTTTGCAGGGCGTAACCTTTCATCACCAAAAAACTGGGTAAGTCAGCCACGGGCAACACCACACGGTTATTGCGTCCGTCAGGCATCAATCCTTCAAGCACAATACTTTTTGGTTCTCTCAAGGCAAATTCTGCACCATCAGCATCTATCACCCGAAAATTGGGAATCAAAGGTGGGCGGTTTCCTTTTGTTTTTGGTCGGCTTGGTTTTAGCAGGTCAAGCGTTACGGCAATGGGTTCGCCTTCGTCTACTCGAATCATTTTTCGCAATTGAAAGACTTCCAATCCCTCGAGTTGCCGCTCATACCCGCTTTGCTCGAGTAACTTCACCAGTGCCGCGTATCGTTGAGCATTTTTTAGGGTGGCTGGGTTTAGGGCTAGGTCAATGTCTATTGTGCCAATGTGTGGTGTTTCGGGGCTGCTTAGGATTAACCAAGGCACTGCACCGCCAATAACCACCAAGTCCTCGAGGTAATCCCCCAGAATTTGCCCCAATTCGATCAAGGCTGCTTTGACTGCTTTGGTGGTGCGGTCATCGTAATCGCTGGCGCGGCGTGGTTCGTGGGTCATGGTTTGACTCCCAAATACTTGGTTTGTATCAGGGCGGCGGCTTCGCGTCCTCGGTCATGGCTTTGGTACAACTCGAGGTAAGTTTGCACGGGGCTGGTTGTCCATACCCCTGCACTGGCTTCCCACCTGTCTTGTAATAAATCCCCATCGGGGTCTGGGTATACCACCACATTAAAGCCTTTTTCGGTTGCCTCGAGTTGTAGTTTTCCCTCGAGTTCTTGAATGCCCACATCATCCGCCACCACATAGAGCATCGGTTGGCGTACCAATGGTGCAAGCCAGTTGGCGGCGCTATAACTGGCATAAATCCAATGCTGATCTGTGTTGGGTTGCAATGCTTTCTCGAGGGCTGCACCGTGTTTCAAAGTATAATAGGTCTGGCGGGGCTTACTGGTTTTTTGTTCTCGCCATTCGTTCAGCAGTTCTTCAGCTTGGGTCAATCGTAGACCTTCAATCCAACCGCGTTCCTCGAGAGCAACTTTGACTTTGTGGGTCATGCCAAGGCTGACCCCTGCGGTATCAGCCAATTCCCGATTAGTCCAAGATTTGTTTGGCTGTTGCAAAAGCACCCGCAAAACTCGAGCTGCTTTGCCTTTGAACAGGCTTTGCAGGGCTTTGATTTCGGTTTTTGGTTTGGGCGCACCGCTTGTGGTGGAGTAAAACCCTTCAAATGCCACATGGTGGTTGCCGTTCAGACCAATGCAACCAATGCCCGCTTCTTTGCATTGATTCATGACTTTTTCGGATAACCACGGCAGGACAAGAATAGGGTACATTTGGCTGTCTTGGATTGTAGTTTTGAAGCGGCTGAATTGCCAAAACACTTGATTGATCTGGCTTGAGTACACAGCGTTCTTAAACTCTACCAACAATACCCATTTTTTGTTGTTCTGTTCGACATGGCAAAGGAGGTCAACTTCTAAGTCCCCTTGGTGTGTGTTGACTTGGCTCGAGATTATCCGTAGAGCCTCTTGGTGCTGGTTGAGCCATCCCAGAAAGTACGCGGCGGCTTCCTTTTCAAATGCCCTATATTCGTTCACTAGAATATGCCTGTTCACTATTTAGTGAACATACCATAAATAGTGAACATGGACAGTAGATAAAACCGCCGAGATGCACCTCATCGTCAATAACAGCGCTTTTGTAACTTAATAACTCAACAAATTAAATACTCAATAACTAATTAACTCATTGACTCATAAAGTAAAACAGTTTACACTCACAAGCTATAAAGGAGGCACGATGAGCAACCCACAAGACGCTCCACTGGTCGGACGCATCACCGAAAGCCGTAACATCATGACTCGAGTCCAACGCGGACAAAGCATCATTATTCTTGGTGATGGTGGCGCGGGTAAAACCGCTATCCTCGATGTTCTTAACCCAATGCTCGAGGAACTGGCAAAAACCATTTCCCTCGAGCGCTGCGCTCCGTTTAGTAGCCTCATCCGAGAAATGTTTGACCAACTCTGGCATAACCGAATGCTGGGCGATGAGCTCGAGGAGAAAACTCGTTACAAGGACATCGAAGAAGACCGTAAAGCATGGGGTAAAAAACGCCCGAGTAATGACCTAAAGGCTCGAGGTTTTGCTGAATGTCTTAAACAATGGACGCAGTACCACACCAAAGCCATTGTGGTGATTGATGATGTTAGTGGACTCACCCCATCTATCCGCCCGTGGCTGATTGAATGGACAAACTCGGCTACCCTCATCCTGACCGCCACGCCCCAAACCCTGAAAAAAGCTGGCTCGAGCCAACTCTGGAAACTACTCGAGCGAATCCACCTCCCACCACTAACCCAAGCTGAAACAGGGCAACTGGTGGATAAACTCTCGCTCGAGTACCGCATTGTCTGCCGAGAACCAGGTGTCTACCGTAACCGAGTGATTGCCTTATCGCAGGGCAATCCGGGCGAAGTCGTGCGAATCATTAAGCACCTGTCGCCCGAAGCGATCATCAAATCCGAACACGTTCTCAGCGTTGGTGAATCCTTTGGTGCAAGGGAAGAAAAAGGCATTGCCTTACTGCCGATTATCGCGGCGGCAGCGGTGATGACTGTGGCATGGCGTTATGTGGCTCGCGCCCAAGGTGACATGAACGCCTATGTTCTAAGCGGCATTATGGCGGGTCTAGTAGGAGTCTTTATGCTACTTGGTCGTCCACTGATTAAACGAGGTTGAGTATGAAAATTATTGTTTTGGTCGTGTCATTTTTGCTCTGTGTCTCGAGTGCCGCCGCGCAGTCGTTCGGACTGACCGAACGCGATTTACGCATTGTCAAAACCCTAGCTGATATTGCCGAGGAGCGCTCGAGTGCGGTTCGTTCGGCTAGGCGTGAACTCGAGGCAGCTAAACAATCCGAGGGTTTTGGTCAGCAACTCCTAAATAACACCAATATCAGTCTCAGTGGCTCAAGCGGCAACCTTGCGAATCTGCCCGATGGTCAAGTCAATCCAAGCATCACCGTCAGTGTGTCCTTGAACTTAACGGGCTTACTCAAATCCGAACCCAGCCGTATCCCCGAACTCGAGGCGAAACTTGCCGAAACCGAAAGTAAAGTCAGAACCGATGTCCTAAACGCCTACATCCAATGGTGGTTGGCTTCACAAAAAGCCGAGGAATTGGCGCTCAGTGTGGATACTGCCATCATCGAATTTCGTCAGACCGAAGCACGGGTTAAAGCGGGTACTGCCACCACTGCCGACTTGTCACGCGCTCGAGACAATGTTTCTCGAGCCAATAATGACCTTCGTGCAGCCAATACCAAAGTGGTTGAAACCAAGTACACCCTAATTCGTATTTGTGGCATCACCAGCGCTGACTTAGAACGAATCATCAAGGAAGCAAAATGAAACTTGACCTAACCGCTCGAGAAGCCGAAATGCTTTTAATTGTGACGACTCGTTTACTCGAGTTTGAACCTGTAGACACTGCCATTCTTGGTGTGACCCGTAAACTCGAATCTGTCATTCTCGAGCAGAACCAAGCCACCACGCAGTACCACCAAACCGCCTTGTTCCCATTGCAGGTTTTACCGAAGGCGTAACTATCTTTGACTTCATGTAAATCAAATACCCACCCCCTTTTGCTTGGACGGCTCGAGGGCGGGTGGAAAGGAGTGAATCCCCACGTAAATGGCAATTCGGTTTCCGTTCTCTATGCTACACAAATGGAGTGTTAAATGAAAAAAGTCATTGTTTTTGCCCTGATTGCTTTGTCAATCCTGAGTCTCACAGCCGTTCAATCCCCTGCTCGAGCGGGTGAATGTTCAGGGGCATCATGGGAAGATGCTGATAATGCCATTGCATCGCAACCTAACATGGGACGTTGGGAAGGATTTGAAGACGATTACGAAGCCACGAATTACACTGGTGGTTCTGTTTCTCAGAATTACGATGGTGAAAACTTTATTCGTCAACGTCCTGGTTGTTAAGTCACTAACTTGAACGCAGAACACCCAATTGTTTTGGGTGTTCTGTCCTAGGAGTTCACCATGCGAAAAATCTTATTGTTTGGCTTGATTGCCATTCTTGCCGCTTGCAATGCTGGCGCTCTCGATACCTGTTTGCCCGAAGCCACCGACGAAGACCTCGAGGAAGCTGGAATTGTCAGTGTGGAATCCGTAAAACTCGAGCTTCAAGCCGATACCCTGACCAAATCAGACATCACCGCGCACTTGGCAGCCCAAGCGGGAATTACGCCCAGAACCGCCGAAGCCGTCCATGATGCCCTGATTGAGTACATTAAAACCCAAGCTGAAAAAGGCTATAAAGTGCGATTGGGCGGACTCGGAACGTTCGATGTGGTCAAAACCAAAGCCCGAACAGCCTATAAGCCGGGTACTCGAGACCCAATTCAAATTCCTAGTGGTAAACGAGGTCGGTTTAGTGCTTCGGTCACTTGGAAATGCGCTCTAAATCCTGGTCGTAGTTACTGCGTGGTGAAATAGTGCGCCTTGTTTTGCTGCTGATACTACTGGCGAGTTGTCAGCAACTAAGTGTTCTCGAGGAATCACCACTCGAGGAGGTCGTGACTGCCGAGCAGACTTTTACCCTTTACCCAAGCGCTCGAGCCTTACAACCCCAAGCCTTGCCGGATGGGATTGAATTAACCCTGCAAGTCGTGACCACCACCAGTGCCAGTAAACCGGGTTGGAAACAAGCTCGAGGCAAGTACAAGAACACCACTAACTCAACCCAGAATCTCAATCTGGTCACAGAAGTCACAGCTAATTTAGTACCGATTGCCGAGCCAAGCCTTGCTAACCTCATCCTCGAGCCGAAGAAAACCGCGTTTCGTGCCAGTAAAGCCGCTCCAAGTCATCACCCTGTTTGTGCGCGTGTCTTGGTCAATGAGAATGGCGTGGATAACCTCATGCCTTACGAAGTCTGTGAAACCCCAATTAGCCTCGAGCAGATACGCGCAACCCTCGAGTCAAAAGCCAGTCTTGCCGATTTTGATGGTCAAGACTTCGGAGTGCAGCATTTTCGCTGGTCGGGTCAAGCTCCAGAATTCAACCTAACCGACGGCATCAGTTTCGAGACTTGGGTCAAACCACTGACCAAAACAAGCTCGAGTATGACCGAAGCTCAAAAAACCAAGGCTCGAGCTTGGTCTGTTTTCGCTCAAGAAATCAGGCGTTTTGCTGGAATACAAGCCTGTGTCAGCATCGAAGAAGTGCCGTGTCATAACTGCCATGAATGGGTTGTGACATTGGTTGGTCAAACAATCTCTGGCACGTTTAGCATGACCCTTTCGTATGGTTGGGATTCCTAAGTGTGCAAGTTGCTAAATGTAACTCGAGAGGCTGAATTGCCATGAAATACCTGTTCTTAATACTGCTTTTGGTTTCTTGTGCTGCACCAAACCCAATCAAAACACTGTTCTCGAGTGTCGGCAGTATCTTCAAAGCCCCACAACCAGAACGACCAATTCTTGAGCGCCGAGCCTACAAGTGCTACGAAATTGATTACTGGGATGCGCCGTACATCCCCAATCGTCCAAAGCAACGTTGTGAATTGGTGCGGGTTGCCCCCTAGGAGAAACACATGGTTGCTGGTACTCACATTGCGTTCGCTGGATTCTGCGCGGTTATCGCGCAGGGTTTTGGTCTGACCATCACCCCAGAATGCGCGGCGGCAGTGGTGATTGGTAGCCTGATTCCAGATATTGATACCACTGCTTCGGGCTTGGGTAAGTTCATGAAGCCCATCTCGAGGTTTATTGAGTCTCGAGTCGGACACCGCACCCTGACCCATTCGTTACTTGGTTTGGCACTCTTCGGACTGCTGGCTGCACCAATTTGGTATAGCAACCCCAAAGCATGGATTTTCTTTGTTATCGGCATTGCTTCACACCTTGCGCTGGATACTCTAAACATCATTGGTGTGCCTTTGCTTTACCCCTCGAGACTCCAATTCTGGTTTGTCCATAATCGCAATTACCGAATCCCTTATGGCAGCCCACTCGAGTCCAGCATGGCATTGGTTTGTGCTTTGCTTGCCTTATGTCTATACCCACTTTCAAACGAAGGTTTCACCCCAGCTTTTCACCGTTGGCTTGGTACTCCCGCCGGTGTGGTGGCGGATTACCTCGAGTGGCGCGATACTTCCGAAGTCTGGGCAGTGGTGGACGGTTTTAATACCCAAACCCAAGAGCGAATCAAAGGGCGTTACCGTGTCGTGGATGCCATCGGACGCGAAGGCATCATCATCGAGGACGAACAAGGTCATGGACTTGGGGTTGGCATGGCACAAGGCAGCCAAATCAGTACCTTTCACATTCATGCCCAGCGTGGAAGACCAATTATCAGTAAAGAATACCGTCTCGAGGTTTCAGGGCGTACCGTGGCGGATTTACTCTCGAGCCTCCCAGCCACCAACCGCGTTTGGATTACAGCTAACTTGCAAACCTCGGAGCGTCAAACCCCAGCCCCGCCCAAAGTTGGGTTCTACCCAAAGATTAAGGGTTTTGCTTTGCAATTAGAAGTACGCAGCGCACACAAATCCGATTTTGTTGGTCTCGAGACGGCTTTTATTCAACGCGGTACTGCCATCATTCGCTCTGAATTCATCGAAGGCGAAACCCCACCCAGCACCCTCGAGTTTGCCTCTGGTCAATCACGTAAAACCCATGTCCTCGAGATTCCAAACCTCCCTAGCGCATCGGGTTTGGTCGTGAAAATCGGAGACCGTGTTCTCGAGGGTCAACCCATCGCTAGATATGTGAACGATGCGGCAATCACTGCTTTTGAAGATAAAGTCAAAAGCGCTAAAGTTTCGCTCCAAGGTAGCCAGCGTAACCTCGAGATGGTCAAGAATGCGTTCTTGGTACTTAAGCCCAAGCTCGAGAACAGCATCAAAAGCGCTCAGGAAGAACTCAAACGCATAGAGTTTCTGGTTGGTGCAGGCGCAGAACCCGCCGTAAAACTCGCCCTTGCCAGAGATAAACTTCGCTTGGTCGAGAACACCCGTTTACTCGAGCTTTCACGCTTAACCTCAGAACAAAACCGAGTGGCAGACACGATTAAACGCCTCGAGTTAGAAGTCAAAAGCGCGGATAGTCAAAAACTCGAGGTACTGGGTAAGCAATGGGTGAAATCACCATTTAATGCACTTATCTCAGATGTGAAACTCAAATCAGTCACCGCCAAAGGAGTCACGCTCGAGGTGGTGCTGCTCGAGTTACCCGAAGCCAAACCAACAGGAGGAATATGAACACCATCACCGTCACCATGCCAAGAATTCTGGCTCAAGCCACCATGCCATTCTTTGCTGATTCGGTAGAACAATTCACCCCAGACCCCGAGCTAGATGCTTTTCTGCACGAGGTTTACAAAGAAACCACTTTTCGAGAATCGGTCACATGGGCGCATTACACAGTTCTAACCCTAACTTTACCTCGAGCCTCCAGTCTGTACTTTGTTGGGTTTTTAAGTGACCCAGAAGTATTTGCCGAATTTCAAATGGATTTACTCGAACAGAACAACATTGTTGGATTGCAGTTTTTAGCAGTGCTATTCAATCACCTCAGTGTTGCCCTCGAGCAACCGAATCGTTTTTTACTGTCTGAAGATGCCTATATTCCAATGCACATCGAGACAATCGTCGGACGGTTGCATCCACTGAAAATATAGTCGTCTCGATTCACCAAATGGTTTGTAATCCATGTTGGGCGTTTGAGGTGTTATCCTGACCCTTCGTCAGGTGTACAAGCCATTTCACGCGAAAGGACAGATATGAATAACCGCTTCAAAATGCAGCTTATTTTTGCTATTCCGCTTCTTATTGGTGCAGCCATTTACCAATTTGGTGCAGCACTTCAACCTGCGAACGCACAGCGACTCCAAACCGCCAAAGTGACCAGTATCACCGACGGCGATACTGTGCGGCTCGAGGGTTACAAAGAATCCTTTAGGCTCATCGGCATAGACACCCCAGAATCCAAGCGCAATGTTCGAGCCAAAGACATTGCAAAACGAACAGGGCAGAGCCTAGACAGCATCATTGCCGAAGGTAAACGCGCTAAAGCCTTCACAGCCTCATTACTCGAGAACAAAATCGTCACCATCGAATGGGATGTGCAACGTACAGACCGTTATGGGCGAAACCTTGCGTACTTGGTTATCAGTGGCAAAAACTCGAGTGTTGAAATTGCTCGAGCAGGATTTGCCGACCCGCTCACCATCCCGCCAAATGTCAAGTATGCCGACAAAATCCTAGCTGCTTCTCGAGAAGCAAGGCAAGCAAAACGCGGCTTGTGGCAGTAGAATATCTCTATGAAAAAACGTCGTATTACTGTCGAGTTAAGTGAAGAACACTTCGAGGCGCTTAAAGAATGGCTTAAAAAAGCACCAAAAGATGGACTGAATGACGAACTCAATCTTAGTAAGCTCACGTCAATGCTGTTGCCATGACCCGTACACGCCCCGGAAGCTGGGAAGCCTCAAATATGCGGAAAGTGCTTGAATCACACGGGTACTATTAACTATGCGTTATAAACGAACTCGAGTCCACAGCCCAGAACGAGGTCAGAAACCCCGTTATGCACATCGTCTCGCCGCCGAAGAAAAACTAGGGCGTACTCTCGAGCCTCGAGAAGTGGTGCATCATAAAAACGGCAACAGGCTCGATAACTCCCCCGAGAATCTAGCCATCATGCCCAGCCAATCGGAACACGCACGACTCGAGCATTGGCAAAGACGGTATGCGGGTCTCGAGCCACTTCTTGGGGATGTGCCAGAGTTTGAAGAAGTCGAGAAATAAATGGTCAGAAATCGGTATTTGATTTTGCCTAAATCGGTCAGAATACTGTAAATAACGGTCTCGAGTGCATAAATTTGACGAATACAGAATAATGCCGTATGCTTGTTTCTATCAGCGCCCAGATGTGGCGCATTTTTTATGTCTGCTCGAGCGACCAGCACGGGCAAGTCAAAACCGTGTTCGTCGCTTCGCTCCATGCTTCGCATCAAACCCATGTATCCGCTTCGCGGTAAACAGCAAAAACTCAAGTAAACCCTCAGCGCACAAAATAAGCCATTTCTGCTTCTCTGACCTGTGCTGTCTCGAGAACCTCGACTTTTTCGATCACCACAGTTTTCCACCCGCGCAACTTTTGGACTTTGCCTGTCACCAGCAATGCCCTAGCCCGTAATACCTCGCGCATCTCGAGCCAAACATCTGGGTGGGCAATGGCTTGGACATGCCCGAATTCATCCTCGAGAAAAAGAAACACAAAGCCCTTGGCGGTCTGTGGTCGTTGCCGCGAAATCACCAATCCAGCCACGGTGCAGCGTTGCCCGTCAAATATGCGATTACTGGCGCGTACTCCCATCACCTCGAGCATCGGGCGTAGTGGTGTAATCGCGTGAACCCCACTGGTGCGGGTGATTTCTAAATCCCATTCCAGCGCTTCCTCGAGTTCAAGCCCCTCGAGTATTGCCATGTCATCAGCACTGACCACAGGTATCGTCCAGAGTATCGCAACCCTCGAGTAAACCAACCCCAGCCGATTCTCGAGAACCCCTAATTCCCAAAGCACATCGCGTCGTGTTCCAAAGCACTCGAGCGCATCACTTCGAGCCAAGTTAAAAAGTGCATCTCGAGCTAAACCTGAGCGCTGTACCAAGTCCTCTAAACTCGAGTATGGTCTGCCCTGCACCAACCCTCGAGCAGAAGTTTCACTGATACCATCCACGGCACTGAATGCCAAGCGAATCCCTAATTTCTCGAGTGTGTACCGAGCCTCGCTGTTCTCGAGTCTCACGGGTAGCACAAGTATTCCCATTCGTCGTGCTTCCTCGGTGATGGTGAGTCTTGG
>JAYWHB010000267.1:0-11865 GCA_043777915.1 Deinococcales bacterium | reverse complement strand
ACGACTTACACTGGGCTGGCGATTTATTCTGGACAGTCCTAAAAATGCTGATCCGAATGGCACAACAACGTCCAGTCTTGCTGGTTCTAGCGGCTCGTTCCGAAGAACTGCTTGGCAATCCAAAAGCCTTCGAGACCCTAACCGAAATTCGTCAAACCCCACAAGTGCAACATTATCGGCTTGGCGGACTGAACCTAGAAGCCTGTGCTGTTCTGGCTCGAGGACTCGGTAAACCATTCACTTTGGTTGAACTCGAGCAACTGCACCGCGTCAGCGCTGGCAACCCCTTGGTTTTTGGAGAATTGGTACTCGGGCAACCCGCCGAACAACACCTCGAGAATGCTTTTCAGGGCAGATTTTCTAAACTGGATCAAAAACTTCAAAATGCCCTCGAAGCCGCTTCGGTACTCGGCAAACAATTTGATTTACAAGTTTGGACAGCCATGCTTGATACCCCCGCCCCGATAGCCCAATTATTAGAAACACGCTTTATTCTCGAGTCACCAACCTTGGCTTTTCAACACGACTTAACACGGGTTTTTGTGTACGAACAAATGAGCATCAAAGCTCGGCAAAAATGGCACGGACGCGCTTTTGAAGTCTGCAAAAATTTTCAAACCCGAGCCATTTTGCTTGCCCACCACGCCCAAGAAGCCAATTTGTTAAGCCAAAGTGTGACTTATTACCGCCGAGCCGCCGAAGAAGCCCTAGGATTTTGTGCCTACCAAGATGCCCAAAATTACATCCAGCAAGCAACGAAAAATAATCAATCCCTTCAAGCTAATGTACTCGAGGCACTACATTTGCAACTGATGCAAATGCGAATTTCATTTATTCAAGAGCCGGGGAATCAATCGGTGTTGGACTTAGAAACTTTGGAAACTCAGACTCGTCAATATCAAGACCATAACCTGACTTTCAATACTTTGGTACTTAAGTTAAGAGTTTTGGCGGCTCAAGGAAAAAGCCAAGCAACTTTGCAAACTGCCGATTCCTTGTGGTCTTTTACGCAAACAATAAAAGACCCTATGTTAGAAGTTAGTGCATTGACCCTGATTTCCGTGACCATTGCTCGGTCATTTCTCGAGTCGGATAAAGCCCTGCTTTATGCTCAAAAAGCCCACGAGTTATGTCAAGAACACGAAATTCCAGTGAGGCAAAAATTCCGTACTCTAATAGCCCTGACCAATTCATATATTCGAGCCAGTCAATTTGAAGTGGCATGGCAAACACTTGCCGAAGCCGAACAGGTATTTCATGATAACCCCTCTTTGGTCAATCAAGCTATTCAGATTTACAACATTAAAGGAGCGCTTGCTCACTTAGATGAACACTTTGAATTAGCAGTAGGTGTTTTTCAAAAGCAACTTGATGATAGTTACACCCTTGGTGATGCAAGGCAAATCAACACAACCTTAGCTAACTTAGCTGGTTCGTTAATTAAATTAGGGCGCTTTGAAGAAGCACTTATTTGGGCAGAGGAACGCGCAGACCGAGCGCCTAAAGTAAAACAACAACTAAGTGAAAGCCAAGTTGCCTATTATTTTACCAATCTTGCCGAAGTTTTGGTTTGTCTAGGAAGAACAGACGAAGCACATTCTTTACTCGAGCCAATAAAGACATGGGCGATTCAAGAGGGAAAGTCTTACGCTGCTACCAAGACCAGAGAAGTTTTAACATTAATTTTACGAGCCAAAAAGCAGTTCGCAGATGGCTTAGAAGTTTTAGCAACCACCGAACAAGATTTAACGTTGCAAGCTGAACTGGCATGTTTAGCGGGTTTGCAAGAAAAAGCCAAACCACTTCTTAGTCTGGCATTGACAGCTACTTCGCCACTCGAGAATAACCACTCGGCAATGTGCTATCACTATACAAAGTACCTGATTTATCAAAATCCAACCGACCTTGAATTAGCCCGTTTTTCACTGCTCAGATTCGCTTGTCAAATCGAAACCCTCGAGAATCGGCGGGTGATGCTTAAAAACGAGCATTACGCCAAAGCTGTAGAAGCCGTTTGGCAACAACAAGCCCTCGAGACAACAGTGGTAGAACTCCCCGCTTTAAGTGGCGAAGGCACAATTACAATTACTTGGACACTTAACAGTGGTGCTTCGGACAAAGCCATTTTCGAGCAACACGACAAAGTGGCACTTCGTAATCACCGCTTAAAACGCCTGATGCTTGAAGCCCAAGCCCAAGGTGCAAAAGCCTTGCAGCGTCATCTTGCTTCTTCCCTTGGGGTGGCAATACGCACCATCGAAACCGATTTTGCCCAATTTAAGAATACAGCACAGGAAAAATTTCTAAACTCGAGTTCAGATTAAACAATCTGTGATTTTCGGGGTGTAGATGTTTAGCTCGCCGCAAGTGATACCTGTGCGATACGGGTCTTGTATTCTTGGTTATGAATTTTTTGCGGTCTCGAGGCTGGATTTTACTTGTGCTGCTGCCAATAGCGACGTTTCTAGCGTGGTTGCTACTGCCAAAAGCATTACATATAAACATCGTTGAACCCAAAACCGAACACTTTCTTCGGGTCGGTCAGCATGAAATTCGGATTGTCCTCAGTCCTTTGGTAGACGGCGATAACGGTGCGGCAAAGGTACAGATTTATAATGGTACAACCCTGCTCGAGTCTAAAGAATCGGTGTTTAATTACGACACGCTGCAAAATAGTCCTCCAGCTTTTGTGCGTTATGCGTGGCTGGATGGGGATTTATTGCCAGATTTACTGCTCGAGTTACAATCTGACAGGTTGTACATCAGCAGCCAAAGTGGAAAGGTCGTGGCTTTGTGAATAACTTTATGTACTTACCCGCCGAGGGCATCTGGCGAAGTATCCCAAACCCAGACTCGAGTTTTGAGATTCTAGTCGCAGGTGACAACACCGAACCCAACTCGGTGTACATGGCATTTCTGGGGGAATTACTGCCGCATCTCGAGGACGTGCGGCTTAGGGCAATTGGGTATTTGACTGCTTTTGTAAATCCGCATCTCGAGCCAGATTGGTTTTTAGAAGCGCTGCATATTACAGGTGATTTTGCTACCGAATTTGAATTGTCGTTTTCGCTCGAGTCAGATACTTACGGCGATTGGCGGGTTGGTTTTTACAGTATCAATCAGCATTTTGAACCTGATTCATTCTCGAGGACGCAGAGATGAACTTTTAGCAATTGTTACCTAGACGAATACCTAATTAGTTGTACTTTTTCCTGTACAGGATTATACTTATTGCAAGAAATCAGCTAACATGAGGTTCTTAGGAGATTCCATGAAAATACGTGCTGGTTTTGTTATCCACAATCCATTGACCAATTCAAAGACCGTAGTTCTCAAAACAGAGGTTGAAACCCAAGGCAGAGGTTGGTTGCTTGAAGTCGAATGTGTGCCTAATAACTTGCCAGATATTGCTGAGCATCTTCACACCACTTGGACAGAAACTTTTGAAATTATTTCTGGTGAAGCGAATTACAAAATTGATGGGATTCAAAAAACGGCTCGAACAGGTGATGTTTTTGTGGTAAATCCACGTCAAACCCATATTCATCCTTGGGCAGTTGGAAATTCTAAGATGGTTTATCGGCAAAGTAATGTTTTTGCACAACCTAACCCAGAAGCTGTACAGGATGTGCTAGGGGTATTTGCGAGTACCGCAGGTTTGGCTCGAGAAGGTAAAGTTCATCCAGATGGCAAACCAAAAAATCCTTTGCAGCTTGCGGTCTCGCTTGCAACTTTGGTTCGACATGGTGGATATGATGCCAGTTTACCCATACCTTTGCAGAATTTTGTGGTGGCAACATTGGGAAGGCTTGCGTTTGCCATGAGATACCGCGCAGTTTACCCTGAGTATTTAAGTAACCAGCCACCAAATTCCTAAAAACGGTGCGGGCAATCGGGTACTTAGGATTTGTCCTGAAATAACTTCCCGATTTGCAAATCCCTTATCATTTTCCCCAAAGGGCGAACACAAGGTTCGCCCCTACAGGACATGTTTTTTTGTAGGGGCGATGCTTGTCATCGCCCAGTCATTCACGGATTTTATTTTTGGACAAATCCTTAACGGTTTTTTACACTGCATATCTTTGGTGAATCTACTCAAGACGAGAAGACTTGATGAGGGAATCCGTTTTAATGTGGTGTTACCTTGCAGAGAATACTTTTGCTTTTTGGTATCTTCGGTTTCATGGGTTTAATAATTGGTCAAGCCGCCCCAGAATTTAATGCAGTAGACGATATTGGCAAAGTAATTTCCTTAGCAGCGCTGCGTGGGCGTTGGGTGGTGCTTTACTTTTATCCAAAGGATAACACTGCGGGTTGTAGTATTGAAGCCGCTAAGTTTGAGCAAATTCTGCCAGAATTGAATCAATTAGGGGCAGAAGTCATTGGCGTTTCGACGGATTCAAGTGCTTCACATGCAAGTTTTAGGCAAAAATGCAATTTAACTTTTCCTTTGCTTCCAGATACCGATAAAAAAATCTCGCAGGCGTTTGGCGTGGTTGGTGGTTTACTTGGGGCGATTGGTTTTGCACGACAAAGTTTTTTGATTGACCCCCAAGGGTTATTGGTTAAGCATTGGAAGTTGGTCGTAAATCCGATGATTCATGCTGTTGAAGTCAAACAAGAACTCGAGGCGCAAATCAAGTTGAAATTAAATGTTTAGGATTGCCTTTTGGCATTGATTTGACTTTGTTTTAAGGTAATACTAGACTTACCTAATGAAGCTGCATCAGCTTAGATTAAGTAAACATCCAAAAAGACAATCAAAACGATACCTGATTATTCAGGATTTTTTGAATCTGAGCCAGCAAGGTAAAATAAAATGCCTGAACAAAATGATTGAAATGACATCTGATTTATATTTGTATGGGCTTGATAGCCGTTATGTAAAGCATTTATTTTCGTCAGTTTTTGAATTGAAAAGTCGTACTGTGGATGGTGGCGCTCGGGTTTATTTTATTGCTACCGAAAATCAAGAATTTGTTTTAACGCGGGCTGAATGTAAAAAACAAGATACTGCCAGTATTGATTTACTCAATGATACTGCCGATATTCTTGTTGCACTCGAGCAAAGTCTGGCTATCCTCAATCCAATAAAAGGAGAAATATGAAAGAAAATATGAATCTAAAAGCATTGATGCAGCAACCTAAACGATTGGCAAGGATCAATCCACAACACGCGCTACTTAGTCCTTCATTGACGATGCAAGAATTTCAGAGCGAACTCGAGACCACAATTCAAGCCGCTAAAGTTGGTGAGTTAGTCAAAATGGCGCGTAAAGTGAGAAAAATCAGTGTTAGGGACTTAGCAAAAAAAATTAATGTTTCGCACCCTCGGGTACTTGAGGTAGAAAACAGTGATTCTACACTTGAACTGCAAACCCTTGTACGCTATGCCAATGCGCTTGGGTTTAAGGTAAAAGTATCTTTTGCGCCGGTTGAAGGTGGAAAAATTTTGGAACGTGACTTGCATTAACGTAAAAAAGCCGCCAGTCATAGGCGGCTTTTTGAGTTTTGAATTCTTTACTCGAGAATTCGTTTTAAGTTGCGGTAAATGTCGTACCAGTCTTCTTTGGTTTGTGGGCGTTTGCCGCGCAATTCGATACGGGCAAGGCTCGAGACCCAATCTGGGGTGATTTGTCCGCCAAGTACAGGGTCAGAGACCAATTCGGCAAGTCCTTTTGGCAAGGCTTGGGCGCTAACTTCGCCGTAGAATTCGACTGGGCTTAAAAGGTCGTGTACGGTGATGTCGTAAGAGGCTGCCAAGGTTTGCAACGTTTCCAAACTTGGGTTGGTGCGTCCGCGCTCTAAATCGGATAGGTACGGGATACTGATTCCAGCGATTTGGCTGACATCTTTGAGGCGTTGTCCGCGTTCGGAACGGAGTTCGCGCAGGCGTTCGTGGAGTTTCATCAGGTGTTCCTCCTTATGACTCAAGGGCTGCTTGGTTTGCTCGGGCAGTAGCGTAGAGCGTATCGGCTCGTGCTTGGAGCGCAGGTCTCGAGTTTCGTCGCTGGGTAAATTCCTTACGACTATTCTGCTTGTGACGAGGTTAGCACAAAGTTTGGTTTCGGTCAAGACGTAATCTAGGCTTGGACTTGATGAAATCACGAAATTATGCTAGAATCGTAAAAGTTAGGACTGTTACGGAGGACACCATGCGAATACTCGAGACCATTGCCAAAAGCCTAAGAAGTCAATCCATTCATCCCACAGTTGTTTACAACGCCCTGATAGACCTCGAGAACAACGCTGGAATTGGGGCGATTGCCGACCTCGAGTATCGTCTTGCCCGTTTGGTTCGTGCCATGAAAGAGCGCGACGACCTTGCCACGGGTGTTGCCGCCGCATGGCTCTCCAGCACCCGAGCTTACCTAGAGCAGTTTGGCACAGTTGAACCGATTTCGCAGCCAATAAACCCTTTGCACAGCACAGTTTTACGACTGGTGCAACCTAAATTAAAGTCAATGCCGTTTTTATTCGGCACAAACTTAATTCCCCAAGGAGTGTAGCTTATGCCAGACCAAACTTGCGCTCATCTTTCGCCAATTGGGAATTGGTGTCGCTTGAAGAACAATTTCAAATGCCCCGCCCAAGCCGGACGAATCGGTTGCCCATTTCCTAAAATTCCTAGTCTAAATGACCGTGCCGAAGATCGCCGTGACCGCCTTGCCAAAGCCATTGCCTTAGAGACCATCGAAGTATCTGCCCCAAGCATTATTCCAAACCCACTCGAGCAGGTGCGAATTCTGCACTTGGAACGCGAAATGCTTGAACGTCAAGCGGCTTTTGAGCGCCTGACCGAATTATTCCTACAAGAGTTAATAGAATGGCGACTCGAGAGCCGTTCACGCGACCAACGTCGTGCTTTGGTGCGCCCAGTGCTAAGTGCTAAAACCGTGACTGACAGGCTCGAGACGGTGGTTGGAACAGCCAATTGGAGTGATTTTTACACCAACTTGCCCGGCTCACGGGTGGCTTGTCGTTTAACTGTGCTGGGTGTGACCAAAGAAGCCATTTCTGCTGCCCTCGAGCCAGAACTGGCTTACAACGACGCACTGGTACGGGCGGCGGCTAAATTTGGGGTCGGACGTGCTTTAGAACGGATTGTTGGCACTTGGGTAGACTGGGATGACAACCGCAGTCAACCACTCGAGCCGCCCGTTTTGCCAGATTGGGCAGTGGCAACACCAGCCCCACAGATTGTGCAGATTCTGCCAAGCCAGCAAGTGGCGGAGGCTCGCGCAGGCGAAAAACTGATTACCGATTTAATCAGAGCCGTGCGTCAACTGCCTGGCGGTGAAATCGAACTGCGCCGTTTAATGCGTCGTCGCAACCGTTGGCATACCAGCACCGATACCGACAAACGCGCCTTGTACAGCGAACTGCGTAAAGCCTACCGTCAATTGTCTGGTGGTGCAATGCAGAGTGTTTAAGGGCAAATCTTTTCGGTACGCATTGAATCACAAGTAGTTAGCCCCTCTCCCGACTCGCTTGAAGCTCGCCACCCTCCCCCAAAAACGCTTCGCTTGGGGGAGGGTTTGGGTTTCGGGATTTTAGTTTTTACTTCCGTAAAAAGTGTTTCTTAGAACAATGTTTTTGGTTTCACCATAATCTAAAGCAACAAAACAAACCGAACAACCCTCTCCCGCGCTGTTTGGCGGGAGAGGGTAACGAGCCTAAGCGAGTTGGGTGAGGGTTGGAGTGCGGTATGGGTAATACATTTTGAGTAATGGGTTTTTGTTGTTCTGAACTGTAAATATCCTAAAATTAACGCGAATGAGCAAATGTTATGTTTGCCAAGCCGTTCTAAGGGCTACCAAATTTGTTCAGTGGGAGTAATCGCCATGTGGCTCTACCCGCCACGTCTTCGGCTTTGACCAGTCCAAATGCCCTCGAGTCTAGGCTTGCGCCTAAGCGCCGATTATCGCCCATCACATAATATGTGCCTTGGCGCACGACGGTTTTCATGGCGTTGTCTGAGCCTTGACTTTCAGAAATATAGTATTCACGCAAGCGTTCGCCGTTTAATAGAACCGTGCCATCTTTGACTTCTACTGTGTCGCCCGGTACGCCAATAATGCGTTTAATCAGATACGGACGAAACGTCCAGTCAGATGGGATTTTCCAAGCCAGTAAATTCAGTATCGGCAGCCCTTCGAGATAAACCGACATCGGTTCAAAACTGTTGGGATTGTCTTGTGGAGGCTTGACCACAATCAAATCTCCGCGTTGCAAGTAATTTGGACGGATTCCCCAAGCTGCAAACCAGCGCTCGAGTTTATAGACCAATAAATAATCGCCAGATTCAAGCGTCGGACTCATGCTTTCACCGCGTACACCAACGGGAATGACCAAAAAAGTCACGACCAACCAAGCGGGAAGTAGCGTCTCGAGGACGACTTCTTTAAGGATTCGTTTCCACCACGGCACTTTTTTGTCTGGTAGCGCTGGTAATTCTGGCATTTAACCAGAGTGTACGATGACCCAGATGAGCTTAATGACGTTTTTTGGCTTTCCAAGTTCCGCCGTACCGATAACCAGCAAACTCGAGTTCGGCTTTTGTTCGACATTTTGGACACAGGTAAACCCAAGGTAGATTTACACCGAGTTGCACACGGTACAAGACCAACGAAATAGCGGTGCAGTGGTCACAGGTTTTTTGGCGAATTCGAGCGGCTTTCATTTAGATGGTTGTCAGGCTTTGTTTGGCTTTGGCGCTGCGTTTACGGCTGTACATCTGTGCATCGGCTCGCTCGAGAATCGCATCTACTTCGTCTTGACGGTTGACTGGAATACTGCCGACATCGCCTTTGACCTCTAAGACCCCTTTGGAGGTTTTGACAGGGGCAGCAAAAATTTGTTCTAACCGAACCTGTAAATCTGGGTGCTGCGAAGCAATCAAAAACTCGTCACCACCAATCCGAGCTACTAAATCATTTGGGCGGACACTGCCAACTAAACGCTTGGCAACTTCAAACAATACTTCATCGCCTGTTCTATGCCCAAGTTTGTCGTTAAATCCCTTAAAGTCGGTCAAATCAACATAGGCTACCGAAACCGCTTCGCCGCTTTTACACATTTCCTCGAGCCGCTCTAAACCTGCCGAGCGGTTATACAACAAACTCAAAAGAGGGTCACGGCGGGCTGCCCGACGCTCGAGCGATAAGGTCATGGCGGCTGCACCCATCGAGGAAAGTGCCACAAAAAACATTGAACCAGTGAGTAAGTCAAAATTCTGCCATGTCCCAGCAATACCGCATCCTGCACCCATCAGCAACATCCACGGAATCGGTTTGGTTTCTCCATCTACCAAATTGGCAAGAGCAACCCCAAAAAACCAAACTGGGATAATCATTAAAAAAGGACTATTCCGACTGCCTGTGGCTTGAATCATTAAGGCTAGAGTGATGGTGTCGGTAAATGCCAAAGTCCAACGAACCCACGGCGGGCTGCTCGAGAATGCCGCCAGCAAATAAAGCACAAAAGAACCCAACTGGGCAGTTAAAACAATCGTACTAAACGGTAAAATGTTGGTAAAATGCAAAACCAAATAAAAAACAAACGACCCTAAACCGCCGTAAACCCGTTGTCGCCAAATGGCGCTGCTCGAAGCTCCCACAAACTTCATACGACAGTCTAATCTATTAGCGTCACACAACCATCACAAGGCTAGTCATTGCTATACCGTTCTTCACGCCACGGGTCGCCACGCTTGTGATAGCCGTTTTTTTCCCAGAAACCAAGGCGGTCGGTACTCATAAACTCGAGACCAGAAATCCATTTTGGGCTTTTCCAAAAAAATAAGTGTGGCACAACAATTCGCATTGGACCACCATGTTCGGCACTTAAGGGTTGGTCATCATAAATATGCGAAAAAAGATTTTCGGGGCGAATAAAATCCTCGAGTGGCAAATTGGTGGTGTAGCCACCATAACAGTGCATCATCACATGGGTAGCACTGGGTTTAAGTTGAATCAGCTTCATGATTTCTGGGACACTTACACCCGTCCAACGCATATCGAGCTTTGTCCAGTGGGTTACACAATGAATATCGTGGGTTTGGGTGGACATTGGTAGCTGCATCAGCGTCGCCCAAGGAATCTGCACTTCGGATTCAACTTCACCAAAGACCCGAATTGAAACTTGGTCGGCTTCGACTCGAGGCACAGGACCGTAAGTCAGCACTGGAAAGCGCTCGGTCAGGCTTTGCCCGGGAGGGGTGCGTTTAGCGAGTTCCGAATTGACGGCGGGCTTTTGGAAGAGTTTAGAAAACATAGTCATAGTGTAGTACGTTCCTCGAGTCAATTTGGTTCGGTAGCCCACCAAAATAAGCCCTCGAGAGGAATGTCATCTCGAGGGCTGGGTTATGGCAAATAGTTTTTAAGCGTTGCGAATTGGTATCTCGAGCGTAAAGGTACTGCCTTCGCCTTCGCCAGCGCTCTCTGCCCAGACGCGCCCACCGTGGGCTTCGATGATGCTCTTAACAATCACTAAGCCTAGACCGGTGCCTGTGCTGCGGCGTTGCTCACCGGGTAAACGTTGGTATTTTTTGAATAATCGCGGTAAGTGGTCTGGGGCGATGCCATTGCCTGTATCGGCAATTGAAATTCTAAAGAGTGCGCCTGTCGTGGTCAGGTGTACATCTATTAAACCATCGTCTGGGGTGTATTTGATGGCGTTGCCAATCAGATTGTCTATGACTTGTTTTAAGCGTGGTTCATCGGCAATACTCTCGAGTTTTTCAGGCGCAGTTAAATTTAGGCGTTGTCCTTTGCTGGTGGCAATCACTCGGGCTTGTTCGGCAGAAGACCGAATAATGGCAGCAATATCGGTTGGGTTGGGTTCTAAAGTAAAGTAACCCGCGTCTATTTTGGCGTAATCTAAATAATCCACCACCAAACGTTGCAGTTTTTCGGCGGCATCCTGCCCGACCCGAACGGCTTTGAGTTGCTCTTCGGTCAGGTTAGAAACGTCGTTCTCGAGCAGATGCTCTAAACTAAGTCCAATCACATTGGCAGGGTTTTTGAGGTCATGCGTGACCATGCTGTACAAATCGGCTTTCATGCTCTCTAACTGCTGACGGGCAATAATCCCAGCGCGGTACTCTTTGGCTTGTTCTAAAGCATAATAAAATTCCGAGCGGTCACCCTCGAGTGGCAAGTCTTGTTTCGCCAAAAAGCCGTCCGCCCCAATTCGCATTGCTTCGATGGCGGTTTTGACATCCCCTGCGGCGGTCAGCATGACGATAACCACATCCTGAGAGGCTTTACGGATATGTGGCAGCAACTCGAGACCAGTATAATCAGGCATTTGTAAATCGAGCAGAATCAGATCGAATTTACCAATTTCTTTGAGGCGATCCAGCAATTCTGTGCCGTTGCGGGCTTCTTCGACCCCAGCCCCAGACTCACTAAAAATACGCCGAATCGCACTGCGAACCAAACCAGAATCGTCTACCGATAAAATACGCCGCAAACCGCCAGCCGCTTCATCAGATTGTGGTTCGACTACTGGGGTTGGGTCTAAGTTCAGTGCGCCCATCGGTGGGGCGTATAAAAAGGCTTCTTCTTCAAGGCTCTCGAGTTCGTTCTCAAGCCGCGCAAGGTTTTCAGATGGGTCGGCGCGTTCCAAAGCCTTGAAAGTCGTGTCCAGCACCGACAAAGCCACGGGAAAATTCATTTCCACGGCTGTTTTTGCCAGTCCCGCCAAGCGATTTGCGACTCGAGCCAAATGCACCGCACTGCTGGCTTGGGCGATTTTCTCTAAGGTTTTAGCGCCAGACTCGAGTTCCCCGAGCGGTACGGCTTTTACATTTGCCGAGAGACGGGAGATGAGCGCACTGACTTCTTGCTTAAATGGTTCAAG
>JAYWHB010000266.1:0-4180 GCA_043777915.1 Deinococcales bacterium | reverse complement strand
AATCGGTGCGTCCTAAGCTCCATTCGCAGACAAAACCAAAAATTTTGGGTTTGCCACCTAAGGCTAAAACTTGGGGTTGGATATGTTCAGTTGCTTGTGTCATTTAAGTAACGCCACCACCTTATCGCGCACCGCGTATTCATCCATGAGCGGGAGATTGATTGCATGGAACGGGCAAGCACCAACGCAAATACCACATTCAGCACATTTGTCATCATTGACCACGGCTAACTCGGTATAACGCGGATTCGGATTTGCTCCAGGAACCATCACGATTGCGTCAAACGGGCAGTCAATGGCGCAGAGTTGGCAACCAGTACAGTTTTCTGGGGTGACGGTTGCGACGTTGACATAGCGGTGTTTTTTGGCTGGAATCCAAGGCAGGATAAACATCACCGCAAAAAGCAGCAGTAAAATCGCCAAAATCCAAGGGGCGCTGATGCTCGAGAGCGCCAGTACAGGCAATAAATAGAAGATGTCATAGACAATGGCAGCTTGTCCTTCAACAATCGGTTGGGTAGCGGGCAAGGTTTTCTCGAGTGGTGCTAAACCAGCCACCAATAACACTGCGCCAATGGTTAAAAGCGTTACAAAAGCTGGAGGCCAGATTTTGGGGCGATGCAAACGCAAATAATGCACCCATAAGAAGAAGAACACCATTACCGCAGGTCCAACATGCAAAAACAGCATCCGAGCCAAGGTTAAATTGTTCGGTTCATCGCCACCGATGAGTCCCCTGGCTAACCAAGTGCCAAATCCAGCAATCACCAAGTCAAAACTGCGTAGAATTTGCACCAGTGCTTCGGTAATGACCAAAGCGCGTTGATCCCAAACCAACAAGTAGCCAGTCAAGCCAATAAAACCAGTTAGAAATAAGAGGATAACTCCAGATACCCAAGGGATGTCTCTAAAGCCTCGGTAACGGTCGGTGAAGAAATTCCGCAGCATATGTAGCACTGCCAGTAAAATCATGCCATTGCCAGCATAACGGTGAATACCGCGAATCACACCACCAAAGAAAACCTGAACCGTTAAATAATCCACGCTCGAGAAGGCTTCGGCAGTGGTCGGCTTATAGTAAAACCATAAGAAAATCCCAGTTGGCACAAGCAAGACCCAAAGTACATTGGTGATGCCGCCCAAGTAATAAAACGGATTAAATTCTTCAGGGATGACTTTATTGATGGCTTTGTCTATTGCCACAACACCTTTGTGGATGCCATCTAAACCTGCATCAAAACCTTTGTCCCTAGAAGTTGGGGCTTGGTCTGCGCTGTAACCTGCCATTATGCCAGCCTCCTCTTACCGGGTTTAACGAGGGTTTGACTGCGCGTATCGGCAAGGAGCGCCGAAGCAATTGCAGTCAGCAATACCGTTAAGCCCATATAGGCAAAGCCACGTTCAAATGGGAATGATTTTAGGTTCGGCAACAATGCCCCCGAAATCGCCCCTTCGGTATCTCGGATAATTTTAACCAAGCTCACGGCAAGTTCTGGAATTTTTGGCGCACCGTCATCCCGTACAATGTATGGATTTTCCGAAACCAAAGTGCTATCAACTGTTCCGAAATCTGGATTGGCGTGAGCGAACGCCCCAATGGTCAAAGGCGCAAGTCCGAGCGCCCCTAAAACCAGCAGTATGGCGATGATTGTCTTCATGAATTCTCCTTATTTTTTTCTCGAGATTCTGGTAAAACAGCCTCTTTAGAATAACCCAGTAAACGTTCAAATAACGCGATTTTTACCCGTACATTGCCAGCTTTGCGGTCTACGGCATACATAATAAACCCCAGTGTAGCCACAAAAAACAGCAGCAAAGTCAACCAAAAAGCAATCATCGCTAAACCCGTCCAAGTTGGTTGCTCGAGGTAGCGCAACACTTGGTTGTAGCCACTTGAAAAGACAAGGATGCCACCAACAAATGAGGCGAGGGTAAATAGCCAAGTGCTTCCTTTCATGATTGCTTTCCTTTCGCTTAATCGGCAGCTTGTGGGGCGGCAAGGGCAGCAGCCTTAGCCGCTTTTTCTGCCTCGAGCTTTAAGCGCTTTTTGCGTTCGCCTGCCATAAAGACCCAGTGCCAAATTGCTCCACCACCAAGCATAATCATGCTGACCAAGTAAACATAAGGTGGGTCGCGTTTGATGTCGGCAATGTTCAGAATAATCAGGATGCTAAACGCTAACCACGAGACCAATCCGTAAATGCCAACCATCGTCCAGAAGGGGCGTTTCCAAGGGTTGCGTTCAGGGCTGTAATCCAAAAAGACGACAATAAAAGCCACCAAGGGAAGCAAAACAGTCTGCAAAGTTGCCACGGCTGGTTGCCACCATTTCATCATTTGGTACAAGCCCAAAAAGTACCAGTCGGACAAAATCGGATTCGGGGTAACGCTGTAGTTCGCGGGGCTACCAGTATCCACTGGGACCCAAATCGAAACAACCACCAAAATCACAAAACAAAAAATAACTGCAAACCACGGTAAGTTAATTCGCTTAAAACGCCCAGCACCTCCGCCAGCCGCCGCCTCACCGATTTTGCCGCCACGCCCCTTACGGGCAAAATAGGCTTCAATGGCTAAAATTGCCAGAATCGAGAGCATAAAATGGGCGCTGTAAAAACGGGTTAGAGTAGCCGGACCGATACTTTGACCAGCCAGCATAAAATTAGCCGTCAATGCCCCAATTTTGAGACTCGAGAGGGTATGCTCGAGAACATAAGCAAGCGGCGCTAAGAAGACTTTGATCGTCGGGATATTGTGGAAATCATCCACAAAGGTTGGGAAGGTCGCAAAAACCTTGGTTGCCCACAGTGCGCGTTGATTCCAAATCAGTAAGTAACCAGTCAAACCACTAAACATGGCTAAAAGTAAGCCAATAATTGTCAGCATATAGGAAAGCTGATTGTAATTCTTGAATTCACCCCTAAAATACATGCGGTAAATTCGCATTGTTAAAGCAATAATTAGTGCATCTGCGCCGTATTTGTGCATATTGCGAATCAGGGCAACAATAAAACCTTGTTCGCCTTCAAAAATCCCACGTACACTGCGCCATGCCTGATAAGTGTCCGGCACATAAAAAAACATTAAAACCGTACCCGTTGCAATGGTGATATACCAAAACAACAATGCCATCCCACCAAGCATGTACCACGGGTCGGTCAAGACTTTATCGCTTTGGTTTTCGTCAAATAAATCTAAATTACGCGCACTTTTTGTCCACCATTGGGCGACTTTTTGCCCAATATTTGGAACGGCTTTTTTTGCGGGAACTGCTGGGGCTGCCATAAATATTCCTCCTTAACCGTAGCTTTTGACGATGATTTCATTGCCCTTGATTTCAAAATCAAAAGGAAATGGAGTGCGGGGCGCAGGACCAGAGACAACCTTGCCGGGCAATTTACCAACCCCAGCCACATCTTGTTGTTGGGCAGGGTCATAGACCGATAAATGGCACGGACAAGAAAACATTGGGGTAGAGCCACCACAGTAATTAAAGCCAGAACAAACTTCGGCAGGTTGATGGTACTCAAAAATACAACCCAAGTGAGCGCAAATCCTCGAGACCACCACAATGCTGTACTTTTGACCATTGTAATCAGTTTCACCGTAGCCTCGGCGTAAGCCACCAGGTCCAACGCCCACATCGGCGGCGGCTAAACTGTTATTGGGGACGCGAACCGCATAACCAAGCACGTCGGTAGCCGCCCGTCCTCGAGCCGTGTATTCGACGGTAATTTGTGTGAAAATGAATTCCTTAAAGTCGTAATCCTTGGCAAATTCCTCGAGTGTGCCAACAACTTTGTCCTCATTCAAGGGTCTTTCGGTGACAGGCAAAGCCAGTGGTTTCCAAGTTGGCTTAAGAAACGATAAAAGGGCAGTTCCAATCCCACCAGCCACGGCTAAAAGCGGCAAAATGGTGATGCCTTTAACAATACTTCTGCGGTCAATCATGGTTGACCTCCCTTGAGTGTCAGGTTCATGGCTGACCCCCCTTAAAACGTGGCTTGACATTCAAAACTGGTGGCTCGAGACTATACGAAAAAGAACGAATATATGCAACCACATGATTGATTTCATTTTCAGAGAGAATATCGCCCCACGGTGGCATGGCACTTCCGTAAATTCCGTGCTTTAAGACTTCACGCAGTTTGGCATCAGAACGATTAAATAAACGCCTTGG
>JAYWHB010000265.1:0-11891 GCA_043777915.1 Deinococcales bacterium | reverse complement strand
TGGCGGTCAGAGACGCGGAACGCAGCGCGGATGAGAACAAAGGGACGGTGTTTGGCTGCATTGCAACCTTGGGCGGTGAATTCTCTATTGGTCATGACAAGCTCCTTTCAAATTAGCCAGTGGTTTCTGGCGACTAGCTTCTATAATTTCTCGAGGGTTTTTCTAGGGCAAACAAAAAACCTCGGCGAGTAAGCCGAGGTCATCTATAAGTAAATACTTAGATGGGTTCGGCAAAAACAAAATCGGTGGACAGACGGAAACCTCGAGCCTTGAGTGCGCTGGGTTGGATGAATAAATTGTTGACCATGTGCATTCACGCTCCTTTTGAATTTTCTGCGCCACTTGACTAGGCAGATTTGAGTACGCCAAGTGTACTAAGCCAAACACAATTGTGCAAGCTAAGCTAAAGAGCTTAGGCAAAAGGCGAAGGGCAAAGGGCGAAAGGCAAAAGGCAAAAGGCGAAGGTTGTTTACTTTTGCCTTTCGCCTCTAATACCCTTTTTTCCTATCCACCAGATTCTCGAGCGGTTTGCCAGACACAAAATTCTCAGCATTGCGGCGCAGTAGGCTTTCAGCTTTACGATAAAAATTTGGTCCTCCGCCGGCAATGTGCGGCGTTAAAATCAGATTCTCGAGTTTCCAAAGGGGTGAGTCTTCGGGCAGAGGTTCGATTTGGGTGACATCGAGGGCTGCGCCACTTAAATGCCCAGACTCGAGGGCAGCGATTAAATCTGGTTCGGTGATGGCACTGCCGCGTCCGACGTTGACCAACCATGCACCCTGTTTCATTTTTGCTAAACGCGAACTCGAGATAAAACCATGTGTGTCTGGGGTGTCTGGTAAGACCAGAATCACCGCGTCGAAATTGGGCAAGAGGTTGTCTATGTCATCCAGTGAATGCACTGTGTAACCATCTCTGACACCACTTGAACGGGCAACCCCTTCTATATCACAACCAAATGGGCTTAAGCGCTGGGCAATGGCTAAACCAATGCTGCCAAAACCAACAATCAGCACTTTAGCCGACTCGAGGGTCAGAAAGTGCGTGCCGCTTAGGGCGTGTTGATACGCGCCTCTGTCCCAAGAAATTCGGCTTTGGGAATCGCGGAAATGATGCAAACGACGCACGCCAGCCAAGAGTAAACTGACCGCTAATTCTGCGGTGGGTGCATCGTGCAAACCCTTGCCGTTAGAAATCAGGATTTGGTCTCGAGGTGACAGATTCAGCACATGGTCAACACCCGCCGAAAGCGTCTGAAGGTACTTTAGATTTGGCATTTGCAACAATGGCTCGAGGGTTTTCTTGGAAAAACCCCAAACAATCAGTGCATCGGTATTAAAAGCACTTAAATCATCTCGAGAACCAAAACGAACCACTTCAAGCGGAAAATTCTCGAGGGACAACGGAACAGAATCGGGAATCAGAATTTGCATCTGACAATTCTATGCGTATACTCGAGAACAATGCAAAAGCCTTTGATTTTAAGTTTAATTGTCAGTTTAAGCGCCCTAGGTTTGTCTGCCTCGAGCGTGATGAGTTTGAGTGCCTCGAGCGTGATGAGTTTGTCTGCCTCGAGTCCGACCTTACTGGCGGTTGGCGACATTGCCACTTGCGGCAACCTTGGGGCGTTTATCACGGCGGGAATTATTCAAAAAGAACTAAAAAAAATCCCAAACAGCAAACTGGCAATACTTGGCGATATAGCTTATGAACGTGGCACAGATGCAGAATTTAAGTGTTATGACGCAGCTTACGGGCAATTTAAGGATATAACTTATCCATCCCCCGGCAACCACGAGTATTACACGCCCAACGCCACAGGTTATTACAAGTATTTTGGTACTCGAGCCGGTGACCCCAAGCGCGGATATTACACTTATAAACTTGGCAATTGGCGAATTTATGCGCTCAACAGCAATTGTAATTACATCGGTGGCTGCGACGCAAACAGCCCTCAAGTCAAATGGTTAAAACAAACCTTGTTACAAAATCCAAGTCAGTGCAGCTTGGCGTACTGGCATCACCCTCGGTTCTCGAGTGGACGACACGGCAATACGTCCTTTATGCAGGATATTTGGGCGACAGTGGCAAAAGCTGGGGTAGAAGTTGTTCTGGCAGGACATGACCACACCTATGAACGCTTTGCGCCGTTAGACTCGAGTGGCAACCCTAACCCCAAAGGCACACAGGCATTTGTGATTGGTACGGGTGGACGCAGTTTATACGCCTTTATCAACCCACATCCGCACAGTCAAGTCAAGCAAAACTCGAGCTTAGGCGTAAGCAAATTTGGTCTCGAGCCAAACGGGTACAGTTGGGAATTTTTGGCGGCTGATGGGTCGGATTTCAAAGATAGTGGTAATGGGAAATGTTATTAGAGATGCAAATTTTTATGGTCGGCGAGTAAACACCTGTCCTGCACCACTTCAATCCCCGCCTCGAGCAACTTTTTTGTAAAATCATCATTGCGAATGCCCAATTGCAACCAGACCAGCTTAGGAAGCGGACGCATCGCAAGAATATCTTCTAAGTGCGACTCGAGAAATTCTGAACGGCGAAACATGTCCACAATGTCAATCGGTTGTTTTAATTCGGCTAGAGTAGCCAGTACAGGCTGGTCAAACAAAGTCTGACTAACAAGTGAGGCATTCACAGGCAGCACCGTATACCCATGTTCAAACATGTACTGTGGCACATAATGGGCGGGTTTATCAGTGTTGGCACTGACCCCCAGCACGGCAATAGTCTTGGTAGACTCGAGAACGGGTTTGACACCCGCTAATCCAATTCGTTCACGCATTGGGCATCACCTTGGGTTTGCCTCGAGTACCAATAAACACACCCGCTCCTAAAATCACCAATGCCAAAATGCCCCACAAGGGGTTGGCATCCCCACCCGCTTTGCCTTCGGTTACAGAAAAATTTAGCGCTTGCGTAAAACTCGAGTTAGCTGGAACAAGTTTGGCATCTTCGGGTTGTACGGCAGTTAAATCCAGTGCCGAAGACCACACTTTGGCTTCTTGATACAAACGCACCGTCACAATATGGGCATACGGCAATTCAAGTGGTAATTTTGCCACATAATCTGCACCATCTTGGCGCATTGCATACTCGCCCATAACCCTTCCACCTCGGGTGATGTTTAAGGTCACGGTCTGTAATTTCTCGATGCCTGGCGAAACCCGAAACTCGAGTTGTTGTCCTTGTACCACGGTCAAACCACGTTCAAGACTGATGGCGGGTGTAACTTTTAAGCTGGCATCAGAAGCTCGAGCCACAGAAGCACACAAAATCAGCAGCAATACAATTTTTTTCATTTTTTACTCCAAATCATCGGTGGCTGAAACTGGCAAGGCAATGGCTGTATCATCCTCGGCAATCACCGTTTTGACCTCGAGTTTACCGATTTCGCGCACCCGATGTGAGAACAGTTTACTGACCAAAGCATAATTCGGATGTCCCACAAGACTCGAGACGACTTTGGTTGGAGTTGTGTTTTCGAGGTCGCCAAAATCCATTTCAAGGGCAGCCAACGGCGGTGCATCGGTAGTTGACTCCAAATCAAAGGTCTCGAGAATGCTGTATTCAGTGGGAATTGGTATTTCCTCAAAAAATGGTTCAGTGGTTACGGTATTAGGTTCGAGCGCTGCGACAAATTCGATAGGGGAGAGCAAACCCGATTTGGCAGGGCTTGAACCAAGGGCATCAAATGCCAAATCTGAGGCGACTTGAGAGGCGCTTTTGTTGGTTTTAGGCTCGAGAAAAAGAGATTCAGGGATTTCGGGTTCGGGCAAGGCAAGGGGCGTTTCGGGCAAGGGCGAGGCGAGCGACCCAAGCCCGAAGGTGCTGCTTTTGTGGTCAAGAAGCCTCGCCCCTACGGTGATTTCTGGCTCAGGTCGCACAGGTTGAATTTCTGGTTCAGGTTGCACCAACGGTTGTAAATTCTCTAAAACTTGTGTGGCTACTCGAGCGGCTGAGGAGCTTGTACTGGGGTTATGAACGGTTCTCGAGTTTTTTTTAGTGCCGTCTGGCATGACGAGTTCAAGGGCAATGCCATGTCCAATCACTTCTTGGGTCACAGCCGCCAGAATCTCGAGTTTCGCAGCCACTTGTTCAGCGTGCCATTTGTGTTTTGGGTTGCTGTACTCAATCACCAAGGTATCGGCACTGAGATGCCCAACTGCTTCTTTGAGAATCGCCCTGAGGCGCAAATCGGCTTTTAAGATGACATCCGCCCAGCCTTTTGAGCCAAGTGGCGGTTTTTCTTGGGTTGGTTCTGAGACTCGAGATGGTTCTGACACTCGAGATGGCAGTGGCTCTGGAACTTCAAACGGTGGGTCATCTTGCTGCACTGGCACAGCAGGTCGGCGCGGTGTCCTAGCCATTGGGTCAAAGTCTGGGACTTGGTTTGGGAGGCGTTGCCCACTGGATTTAACGGCATCATCCACCACTTTTTGAAATGCCCCACGAACTTGTTTCTCGAGATTCGTGACCCTAGATTCAAGGGCTGGTGAGACCGTTCCAGATTCGCTGCTCGAGTCTGGGGCGAGCATCGCCTTGGTGAATGCCATTTCAAGGGCAATCAAATCAGATGATCGTGCAAAACGTCCGTCCTCTTCGTCTAGGGCTTTGATTAAACGCAGTAAATTGACTTCGGCAAATGTTTCAGTCACGTTTTTACTTAAACCAAGTTGGGCGTGTAATTGGTCACGAAGCGCAATTTTAACCCGTTCAACAATCGTGCGCGGCGCAAAACCATCTGAGTAGAAGGCAGTTAAGCTCTGCATTAAACGCTTGGTATCACCTCGAGCCAAGGCAAAAGCCAGTGCTTCAACACGGTCTTGGGGTGGTAAACCAAGCGCTCCTTCAACCATCTCGAGGGTTAAATTCGGTTCGCCACTGGACAGCAAACGCTCGAGTAAACTCTCGCCGTCACGCATTGCACCGTCGGCGGCTCGAGCAATTAAATTCAGGGCTTGCGGGGAGGGATTGACCCCTTCGGCAGTGGCAGTTTTTAAGAGTTTCCCCGCGATTTCATCCGCCGATAAACGCCTGAAACGATAATGCTGACACCGACTGAGAATCGTGGCGGGTAAACGCTCTGGTTCGGTGGTGGCTAGCACAAAAACCGCATGACTTGGCGGTTCTTCTAAGGTTTTTAAGAGGGCATTAAAAGCACTTTTACTCATCATGTGGGCTTCGTCGAGGATATAGACTTTTTTGTCGCCACGCATTGGTTGCAACGCCACTTTTTCACGCAAGTCACGGACATCATCCACGCTATTGTTACTGGCAGCATCAATCTCGAGAACATCTGGATGCCGCCCTGCAATCACGCTTTTACACGAATCGCACGTACCACACGGTTTGACACCTGCCGTTTCGCAATTAACCGTCATGGCAATCAGCCGTGCTGTGGTGGTCTTACCGACACCTCGCGGACCACTAAACAGATAGGCATGACCAATCCGCCCACGTTCCAAAGCTGGTCTTAACACGTCCTTGACGTGTTCTTGTCCAACTACTTCATCCCAATGAATGGGTCTTAGGCGCTGCATCGGGGTCATGGTTTCATCCTAACTTTTCTTCATGAGGTAGGCTCGAGGTGGTATAATCTCGAGATTCTTGTTGACATCACTTAAATCATGGAGTAATATGCAGGCAGAGAGGGCTGTGCGTATAAGAGCCGCCCACCCGCTACTTATTATGGTAGCGGTTTTTTATTTTGTATCCATTGAACAATTTTTATTCTTTGGTACTCTTTAAGAAGCAGCGTATACTTTTCTGGATTTGATACAAAAAGAATATGCCGTACAAAAGTAAAAACATTAAAGTTCAGTTTGCTTTCAAATCTAAAACTTTGAACAATAGCAAAGTGGGCATCAAAAAACGACTGTAAATGTGATAATTGTAGTTGCGTATCTAATACCAGTAGTTCATTCAAAAAACGTTGAATCGCACTTTTTTCAAGTTTTGCATCTGGAAACTGAATAGATAAAAATGAGGTAAAATCAAAGATACTCAAGGCAATAAATGGCAGTGAAACTACTGGGGTTACATTTGAAAGTTGTTCTATTCTCAAGAAAGCTAATTTTTCGTTTTGAATCGTCATGAATTCTCGGTCTGCCAATTCAAACAAGGCAGACAGAACATTTATTTTTCTTTTTAATAAAAGCGGAATTTCTTTTTTGTACTTAATTTTATGGTCAACAACACTCCACGCATCTTGAATGATGGTTCTGATTTGAACTTCAAAACGCAAATTAGCAAACGATTGATACTCTTTTAACTCGAGTTGTTTAGCGCTGAGTTTCATGTCCATATGCAAGGCTTGATAACCAAAAATATTTTCTGTAGCTTGCATCTGTTCAATTTTATTGGTTGCCTCGAGCATTGCAAATTCACTGATCAAAATTTCTTGAATTGGTGCAATTTGGTTAATGTAAATACAGACAATCCGAAAGCCAATTAAATCCGAGATACAGAGTTGAATTGTGTAAGGTTCTTGTCGCTCCTCATAAATTCTTTTGTACTTACGAATAAACTTCTCTAAACACTCATTTCGGTCTTTGACTCGACCACGAACCAAAAATTCATCTGATTCGGGTAATTCCCTAATTAAATCTTCGAGTGTACGTTCTATTCTTGACACAAATTTTTTTAAGAGACTCAAGTTAGAGTCGTAAAATTCCAAAAACACTTTTTTCTCAAAGTCAAAATCCAACGAAGCCATGCTGCCAATCCCCTTTACAAACCCAAGTACGCAATGCCCTAAATTATGTCATATTTTAGGTTTTTAGACTAGACTTACAACATGAAATGGCTCGAGATTACCACCATTATTTTACAAGATGCTTTTGAACGTTTACACCGTCTGCACATCTGGTTTTTGTTTCCGACACTTGGTGTTCTGCTTGGGGCAATGCTTGGGGTTTTTATCTTCTCGAGAAGCCAAAGCATGGTGCTTGGGGCTTTTTTCGGGTTGTTGGTCGGGCTAAGGGCTGCACAGTGGTACTTAAAAAAGTAAAATAGCGCCATGATTGAATTAAGTCTTGATTTAAGCCCAAGTTACCCGATTCGGATTGCTCGAGGGCTATTAGAAACCCTGCAAATCCCAGAGCGTAAAGTGGTGGTGCTGGCGGACGAAAAAATTGTGCCTTTGTATGCGGCTAAACTCGTCTCGAGTCTCGAGTCTGGTGGCTCTGAGGTTCATTTACTGCCCATACCAAGCGGTGAAAGTGCCAAGACCTTAGAGGTTCATGCGAAATTGCTTTCGCAACTTGCCCAAATCGGTTTGACCCGTGATAGCGCGGTGCTTGCCCTTGGTGGTGGAGCAACTTCGGACTTGGCGGGGTATGTGGCAGCCAGTTACCTACGCGGTATTGCTTTTTATGTTTGTCCGACCACATTGCTGGCTATGGTGGATGCCAGTGTTGGCGGTAAAACTGGGGTGAATCTGCCTGAAGGTAAGAACTTGGTGGGTGCGTTTCATCAACCCCGAGCGGTTTTTATGGACACCAGCACCCTCGAGTCCTTGCCCGAAAGAATTTTTAGAGAAGGTGCAGCCGAACTTTTTAAGCATGGGCTGATTCGTAACTCTGCATTGTGCCACCTTGTTCTCGAGACTGGATTTAACGCCGCACACCCGAAGCTGGGGACAACCCTAGCGGCGGGGGTGCAAGTCAAAATTGATATTGTCGAGCGTGACCCATTTGAACAAAATGAACGGGCTTTTTTGAATTTTGGGCATACTTTGGCTCATGCACTCGAGGCGATTACGCAGCACCGTGTTAATCATGGCGAAGCGGTGGGGTACGGGATGCACTACGCTGCCATTCTGGGTAAAACCTTAGGCTACGCTGATTTAACCAAAATGACAGCCGCTTTTCTGGCGTACCAAAAACCCCAAGCCTTAGCCAGTCTCGAGTGGACGGAGGTACGCAAGTTTATGGCGCGGGATAAAAAAGCCGATTCGACAGGGGTGCGTTTTGTGCTGCTGGAGGATATTGCTAAACCTAAGCTCGAGCGTGTGCCAGAGGCTGCCCTCGAGACGGCTTGGCTACAATTCCTAGAAAAAACCCCGAAGGTTTAAGTTCGGGGTTCTCAAAGTTAGCGTCGGGTGGCTGTTTCAGTACCTTCTTTTGGCTCATCGTAATTCTGCCAGTAACCGCTCAGTGTGCCAGTGTTCGGGTCGCCAGCGTAGATTGTGACACTGGCAACACCATTAAAGTTCCAAGCCAAAGCAAGGTAATTGCCAATGTAGCTACCAATGCCACGCCAGACTGTGCCGCCACTCGAAAACGAAGCGCGGTAGCCATCGCCATAAGCCGACAAAATCATGCTGCCTGTGTAGCTACTGCCATCGGTGTTTGTGCCTGTAATGCGGTAATTGCCTTTGTAATCCCAAGTGTTATCCACGGCTGCAACTGGAATTCGTCCAAAGGCTCGAGCATTGCTGTGCATAGCGGTTTCGCTGCCTTCGGTTTTATTTTTATAATCTTGCCAGTAACCCGTTAAGGTATTGGCGGCTGTAATTTGATAAATCAGCACTTGTGGTTGGTCTGCCACCACAAAACTAGCTGCTAAGTAATCGGCGACATCATTGCCAATGCCTTCAAATGAATCTGCCCCGTAGGTTTGTTTAATACGGTAGCCATCACCATAAGGCACAATACTCATCATGCCTTTATACGCACTGGTGTCTGGATTTTTACCTTCAACAACATAAGTCCCAGAAAAATCAAAACGCCCTTGGGCAACACTTTGGGTTAAGCTGCTGCTGAGCGCAAGGGCTGCCAGACCAACCAAACCGATTTTTAGTAGTTTCATACATCCTCCGGTACTCGAGATACAGTTTATGGTTTTTGCCTGACGAAAGCCTTAGATACTAAAAACCCCAGAAACTTAAATCTGGGGTCTCGAGTACCATAAATTTACTTTAAGGTTGCAGTCTCTGTGCCTTCTTTCAGGCTGTCATAATCTTGGTAATAACCTTTGAGTTCGCCAGTGGTTGGATTGCCCGCAAAAACCGAAACTTGGGGTATGCCGCCAGCTTGCCAAGCGATTGATAGATAGCTTCCGATGTAGGTGGCGATACCGCGCCAAGTTGTGCTACCAGATGTAAGTCTAACGCGGTAGCCCGCACCATAATCGCTCACAACCATTGTTCCAGTGTAGGCAGTGCCATCTGGATTTTTACCGTTGATGCCATATGTACCACTGTAGTTCCAGGTGGCGGCGGCAAGCACTTTTGAAGCACCCGAGAAAGCAGTAGCTCCTGATACGGTGGCTTCTTCTGTGCCTTCTTTGGTATTGTCGTAATCTTGCCAAAAGCCAGTCATGGTGTTGCCACTTGTGACACGGTAAATCGTCACTTGGGGCTTACCGCCACTGAGCAATGCCACACCCAAGTTATCGCCTATATCTGTGGCAATACCACGGTAAGTTTCATCGCCAAATTTTTGTGCCAGACGATAGCCATCGCCATACGGAGCAATCGTCATTGTACCAGTGTAGGCTGTGCCATCCGTGCCTGTACCTTTGATGTTGTATGTCCCAGCAAATTGCAACCGTTCTTGGGCAGCACTGTTGGTGAGGGTGCTGCTAAGAACGACAGCAGCGATTCCTGCTAGACCAAATTTGAAAATATTTTTCATAAAACTCCATGATGTTACTGCATTGAAAACCCAAGAAGATTTGGGGACTTTAGCGCCAAGTAGCAGTTTCTGTGCCTTCTTTTAAGCTGTTGTAGTCCTGCCAGTAACCGCTCAGGTCGCCAGTACGCGGATTACCAGTAAAAATGGTGACACTTGGGATGTTACCATTCAACCAAGCGATGGCTAAGTTGTTACCAATGTAATTGGCGATCCCACGCAAAGCAACTCCACCACTGGCAAACGATGCACGGTAGCCATCGCCGTAGGTGGTCAAAATCATGCTGCCAGTGTAAGCACTGCCATCTGGATTCGTGCCTTTAATTGCGTAAGAGCCACTGTAATCCCATGTATTGGCAACTGGGGCGCTAGGCACAAACGAGAACGAACGGCTGGCAAGGGTGGCTTCTTCTGTCCCTTCTTTGGTGCTGTTGTAATCTTGCCAGTAACCAGACAAGGTATTGGCGGCTGAAACACGGTACAAGCTAACACTTGGTTGACCCTCGGACAAATAAGCACCTGCCAAATAATCGCCAACGTCATTGCCAATACCACGGTAGGTGGTGCTGCCGTAGACTTGGGTCATGCGGTAGCCATCACCGTAAGGCACAACGGTCATTGTACCAGCGTAGGCGCTACCATCTGGGTTCTTACCACTGACCGCATATGTGCCATCAAACACCAAACGACCTTGGGCAGTGCTGTTGGTCAGACTGCTGCTTAATGCGAGGGCGGCGATTCCAACTAAACCAAATTTCAACATGTTTTTCATAAATTCTCCTTGGTACTGCTCGAGCCACACCTTATTCTTTAGAGCGTCGCTTGAGCGTCGCATCAGCATACTCACCGAGCGTCACACAAGCGTGAGACGAACCCAAGTCGCATGGGGTTGCGAACACTCCTATAAAAATACTGGTACACCACGAATTTTGCAACAAAAGTAAAGAAAGATTAAAGCAAAGTTAAATGCCCGTGTCGCTCGAGTTAAACTAGCTTATGAAAGAAATAACAATCATCGGGGCGGGTTTGGCGGGTTCACAAGCCGCCCTTGCCGCCGCCAGCTTGGGTGTACACGTCCAACTTTTTGAAATGCGCCCAACCCGTATGACCCCGGCCCATCGTTCGCACGGTGCATCGGAATTGGTCTGTAGCAACAGCTTTGGTGGTGAAGGTGACAACAACGCCAAGGGTCTACTGCAAGCCGAAATGCGAATTGCCAAAGCCCCGATTATGCAAGCCGCCGATGCCAACCGAATTCCGGCGGGCAATGCCTTAGCCGTCGAGCGTGACGGCTTTAGTGCCTACATCACGGCACTGCTGGGGAATCATAAAAACATCACCCTACACCGTGAGGAATTGATTCGAGTGCCAGATGGGATTGTGGTGCTGGCTTCGGGTCCGCTGACTTCCGATGCTCTAGCCGAGGATATTTTGCAGCGTTTTGCAGCTGGGGAACGCTTGAGTTTTTATGATGCGGCTGCGCCAGTCCTCGAGTTTGAAGGCATCAACATGGAGATTGTTTATCGTGCTGGGCGTTACGGGCAAGAAGCCGACTATTTGAACTGCCCATTTAACAAAGAAGAATACCTAAAATTTTTTGCGGCACTCGAGGAGGCACGCAGTCACACCCCACACGATTGGGAAAAACTCGAGTTTTTTGAAGGTTGTATGCCAATCGAAGAAATCGCCCGACGTGGCATTGACACCCCGCGTTTTGGTCCACTCAAACCCAAGGGCTTACCAGACCCACGCACTGGGCGCGAACCGTATGCGGTGGCACAACTTCGCCAAGAGGACACAGCAGGGCAACTCTGGAGCATCGTCGGTTTTCAGACTGGGCTTAAATGGGGCGACCAACGGGGGGTCGTTCGTTTAATTCCTGGTCTCGAGAATGCCGAAATTGCACGCTATGGGGTGATGCACCGCAATACTTACCTGTGCGCTCCGAAACTGCTTGCGCCGACCCTGCAATTTAAGGCACATCCCAATTTATTCACGGCTGGGGTGCTGGCTGGCACTGAAGGGTACTTAGAGAGCGCCGCCACGGGTTGGTTAGCGGGTCTGAACGCCGCTAGGCTTGCCCTTGGTTTTGAACCAGTTGTACCGCCCGTCACCACTATGCTCGGAGGTCTGGTGCGTTTTTTAGCCACTGCCGAAAGCAAGAATTTTCAACCGATGAACACCAATTGGGCATTGGTCCCCGACCTCGAGCAAGACGAGAAACCAGCCGAATTGCGA